>JAIPEI010000138.1 GCA_021737245.1 Deltaproteobacteria bacterium
CAACCCGGTCTACCTCTGGGGGGTGGGCAGTGAAGGGTCCCTTCGCCCGGAGGTGGAGATGCTCATCCAGGACCGATCGAACCGGGTGCTCATCTCCTCCCTTCCCGTGCAATCCTCCGACCGCCGGCTTCTGGAACGCCTTCGAACCACCCCGGCCGGAGGGCGCCTCGAGTTCGAGCTGGACGGCGAGCGGTACATCGCCGCTTCCTGGGAGCTCTTTATCAAGCCCCGCTTCTTCGTTCCAAGCTGGACCACCATCCTGGCCGAGGCCCGCTCCAGCGTTCTGGCCCCGGTGAGCAGCTTCAAGCAGTTCTTCCTGCTCATGATCCTGCTCACGTTCTGGGTGGTGGCGCTCCTGAGCGTCATTCTGATCCGGAAAAGCCTCGTCCCCATCGAGACGCTTCGAGCGGCCACCGATCGCGTCGCCGGGGGAGAGCTCGGAACCCAGGTGGAGATCGACAGCGGGGACGAGTTCGAGGCCCTGGGGAGGTCGTTCAATGAGATGAGCCGAAAGCTCGAGGAAGGGCAGAGGCTACTGGTCCAGACCGCCAAGATGAGCGCCTTCGGGCAGATGTCCGCTGGCGTGGTTCACGAGATCGGCCAGCCCATGACCTCGCTTCTGGGGCTGGTCGAGCTCATGCTGGACGGGCCCATGGACGACGATCAGCGCAGCCAGCTGGAAACCGTTCAATCCGAGCTGAACCGCCTCAAGGAGATGATCATCAAGTTCCGATCGTTTTCCAGGGCGCCCGAAGGCGTGCGGGAGCCTGTGGACCTCAACCGGGTCCTGGAGGAGACCCATCGCCTGCTCGAGCACCAGTTCAGGATGAAGGGGATTCACTGCGTGATGGAGAAAGGGGACGGGGTGCCTCTGGTTCGGGGGGACCGAAACGGGCTCCAGCAGGTCCTGGTGAACCTGATCATCAACGCGATGGATGCCTTGAAGGGCGCACCCGCGGGCAACGGGCTCGTCGAGGTCCGAACCTTTGCCCGGGAGGGACGGGCCTGCATGAGCATCTCGGACAACGGCCCGGGCATTCCCGAGGAGATTCGCGAGCGGATCTTCGACCCGTTCTTCACCACCAAGGCGGCCGGCGAGGGCACCGGGCTCGGCCTGGCCATCATCCACTCCATCGTGCACCGGCACCGGGGAACCATTGAGCTGGAATCCGATCCGACCACCGGAACCCGGTTCGTGATCGAGCTCCCGCCGGGCGAGACCTCAGGCGCATGACAAAGCACATTTCTTCCCGGTGCTCTTCATGGTGAATCACGGGCGGGATCACGTGCGGTAGTCCGCGTTGATGGCCACATACTCCTGGGTGAGGTCGCAGGTCGTCACGCGGTCCTCGTGCTCTCCCTGGTGGAGATGGATCGTGAGGTGGATGGTCTCTTCCCCGGCCATGACAGCGGCCGCGGCTTTTTCCGCTTGGGCGCCTTTGCCCAGGCCGTTCTCCACGATCTCCACATCGTTGATTCGAATATCCACGGAGCCCTCCTCCATGGACACGCCGGAGCGGCCGAGGGCGGCCATGATCCGTCCCCAGTTGGGATCCCTCCCGCAGACGGCCGTCTTGACCAGGTTCGAGTTGGCCACGGTTCTCGCGGCCTGCGACGCCTCCTCAGCGGTCCCGGCGCCCTGTACCAGCACATGAACCACCCGGGTGGCGCCCTCGCCGTCCCGCACGATCATCACGGCCAGTTCCTCCATAACGCGGCAAAGCCCTTCGCGGAAGCCGGCCAGGTCCTTGCCGGCGATCCCGCCGGTGCCGGCCCTTCCGCTGGCCAGGGCGAAGACCGTGTCGTTCGTGCTGGTGTCCCCGTCCACGGTGATGCGGTTGAAGGTTGCGTCCGCGGCCTGGATCACCGACTTCTTCAAGTCCAGGGACGAGATCCCGGCATCGGTCAGAACGAAGGAGAGCATGGTGGCCATGTCGGGCATGATCATACCCGCCCCCTTGGCGATGCCCACGATTCGATACGGCCTCCCTCCGGCGGAGCCGTCGAACCGGCTCAGCTTCGGGAACGAGTCCGTGGTCATGACCGCCTCGGCCACACGCGGAAGGTCTTCCTCCGAAAGGCCGGCCACGAGCCCGGGCAGGGCCCCTGTGATCCCGTCCACGTCCAGGCGCGCTCCGATCACGCCGGTGGAGGCCACCAGCACCTCTTCCGGTTGCACCCCGAGCGCCTTTCCGGCTGCATCGGCGGTCTTCCTGGCGTCCTCCAGCCCCGGCGTGCCGGTACAGGCGTTGGCGCAGCCGGCGTTCGCCAGGATGGCCCGGGCCTCGCCCCGAATGATGTGCTCCTGCGAGAGGACCACGGGCGCCGCCCTCACCCGGTTCGTGGTGAACACACCGGCCGCTCCGGCCGGTTCATCGGAAACGATCAGCCCCAGGTCCAGCCCGCCGTGCTTCTTCAACCCCGCGGCAGCGGCGGCCGACCGGAAGCCGGGTACCATGTATTCAGATCCCGCCATGCTTCCGCCTTTCTCCCCAAGCCCTCGGCCCGGGTCCCTGCATCCGGATCCTTCGCTTCGATCCGATCCTATTCCCTTGCCCCTCGTTCCTTATTCCTTTTCCCTTGCCCCTTTTCCCTTGCCCCTTGATCCTTGATCCTTTTCCCTCGATCCTTGCCCCTTGCCCCTCAAGCATTGGCCCCGCAACACTTCTTGTATTTTCTGCCCGAACCGCACGGGCACGGGGCGTTTCGTCCGATCTTCTCCCCTTCCCGCTTGACCTGGGCGGGCGGCCCTTCCCCGTCCCCGTGGCTGAGCTGCATCTGCCTCTCCCTCCTGCGGGGCGTCTCCGGGGGTTTCCTTCTCAAGACCTGGAAGCGGCTCAGGGTGCCCAGCGTCTCTTCCCGGATCCGGCCCATGAGCTCCTCGAAGAGGGCGAATCCCTCCTTCTTGTACTCCCGCAGGGGATCCAGCTGCCCGTACCCCCTCAGGCCGATCCCCTCCTTCATGTGGTCCATGTCCTGGAGATGGGCCACCCACTGCTCGTCGATGATCTGCAGGAGAACGATTCGCTGGAGCGCGGCCAGGTCCTCGCCGAACTCCTCCTTGCGCCGCTCCTGGGCCTCCTCCGCCCCCTTCCGGAATATCTCCGCCAGGTCCTCGTGCTTCAGGTCATTGAACGCCTCGCCCAGATCCTCGGGACCGATCTTCGGGACGAATCCGAACAGCCGGGATGCACTCTCCTTCAATCCCTGAATGTCCCAGTCCTCGGGGTGGCTCTTGGGATCGGTGAACCGCATCAGGAGGTCCTCGATCTTGGCCTCCATCATCTCCCGGATGATCTCCTCCAGGCCCTCCCCCATGAGGACGTCTCTTCTGAGGGAGTAGATGATCTCCCGCTGCTTGTTCATCACGTCGTCGTACTCGAGGAGGTGCTTCCGGATGTCGAAGTTGTGGGCCTCCACTTTTCTCTGGGCGTTCTCGATCGCCTTGGAGATCATGCCCGCTTCGATAGGCTCGCCTTCCTCCATGCCGAAGCGCTCCATGATCGACGCGATCCGATCGGAGCCGAAAATGCGGAGCAGGTCGTCCTCGAGGGACAGGTAGAACCGGGAGGAACCGGGGTCCCCCTGGCGCCCGGCACGACCCCGGAGCTGGTTGTCGATCCTTCGGCTCTCGTGGCGTTCCGTTCCCAGGATGTGGAGTCCGCCGAGCTCGGTCACCCCCTCGCCCAGCACGATGTCCGTGCCCCGGCCGGCCATGTTCGTGGAGATGGTCACCGTCTTGGGCTGACCGGCCTGGGCGATGATCTCCGCTTCCTTTTCATGGTGCTTGGCGTTCAGGACCGAGTGGGGAATGCCGGCCCGCTTGAGCATCTTGCTCAGCATCTCCGACTTCTCGATGGAGATGGTGCCCACCAGCACCGGCTGTCCTTTCTCGTACAGCTCCTTGATCTCCTCGACCACCGCAATGAACTTCTCCCGCTCCGTCTTATAGATCACGTCGGGGTGGTCGATGCGGATCATGGGCTGGTTCGTGGGGATCACATTCACGTCCAGCCCGTAAATGTTGTTGAACTCGGCCGCCTCCGTGTCGGCGGTTCCGGTCATGCCGGCCAGCTTGTCGTACATGCGGAAAAAGTTCTGGAAGGTCACCGAGGCCAGGGTCTGGTTCTCCCCGGCCACCTTCACCCCCTCCTTGGCCTCCACGGCCTGGTGCAGGCCGTCGCTCCAGCGCCTGCCGGGCATCATGCGGCCCGTGAACTCGTCCACGATGACGATCTGGCCGTCCTTGACCACATACTGAACGTCCTTCTCGAAGAGCCAGTAAGCCTTGATGAGCTGCTGCGTGGCGTGAAGAAGCTCGGAAGAGCGGATGTAGCGCTGCTCCAGCTCCTGCAGCCGCTCCGCCTTTTCCGCGTCGCTCAGGTTTTCGTCCTCGCGGACGTCATGGGCCTCCTGGTCCATGTCCGGCAGGGCGAACTCTCCCTGCTCGCTTCCCGACAGCAGCCGGATCCCCTTGTCCGTCAGGTCCACCGAGTTGCTCCGTTCGTCGATGGTGCAGTAGAGATCCTGATCCAGGTCGGGAAGCATCTTCTGCGCGCTCAGCATGCTCTCGGTCCGGTCGATCTGCTTCTTGAGCGCCGGGTTCTTGGCCACCAGGTCCAGGAACACGGGGTTCTTGGGGTCCCCCCGCTTGATCTGGACCAGCTTCTCGATGGTGTCCTCGGGGAGATCTTCCTTATCGAGATTCGCACGGACCTCCTTCAGGAGGGACCGGATGATGCCGCTCTGCTTCTCCTTCAGTCGTATTACCAGCGGCTTGACCTCCGAGAAGGTCTCGTTGTCGGTCTGCTCCATCGGGCCGCTTATGATCAGCGGGGTGCGGGCCTCGTCGATCAGGATGCTGTCCACCTCGTCCACGATCGAGTAGTGATGCCCGCGCTGGACCCAGTCCGAGGCTTCGAACTTCATGTTGTCGCGAAGGTAGTCGAAGCCGAACTCGTTGTTCGTTCCGTAGGTGATGTCGCAGGCGTAGGCCTCTTTCCTCTCCCTGTCGTCCATGCCGTGGACGATAACCCCTACGGAGAGGCCCAGGAACTCGTAGATCCCTCCCATCCACTCGGCGTCGCGCCCGGCCAGGTAGTCGTTCACCGTCACCAGGTGAACCCCTTTCCCGGTCAGGGCGTTCAAGTAGAGGGGCAGGGTGGCGGCCAGGGTTTTTCCTTCACCGGTTTTCATCTCCGCGATCCTGCCCTGGTGAAGCACGACGCCGCCGATCAGCTGGACATCGAAGTGGCGCATGCCCAGGACGCGCACCGACGCCTCCCGCACGACGGCAAAGGCCTCGGGCAGCAGATCCTCCAGGATCTCCCCGCTGTCCAGGCGCTCCCGGAACTCGTCCGTCCTGGCGCGCAGGCCGTCGTCCGACAGGGCACGGAGCTCCGGCTCGAGCCCGTTGATCTGATCCACCAAGGGGTTGAGCTTTTTCAGCTCCCGATCGTTCTTGCTTCCGACAATTCCTTTGAACAGTTTTCCCAGCATGGGTGGCATCCGCTCCTTGATTGTTCTCGCCGGAAACGCCCGAAGGAAACGGTGCATTTCCTGGTCGGCGCCCGCTCGGGGGGGCATCCGAAGGGTATCCGCGGGGACACCCTGAGTCCAGCATCACATAAACAAATTAGTTTACAATAAGGACCGGCAAAAGGGAAGGCAAGAAAATGAGATTGGCCGGCGCCAAACGAGACGTCGAGCCGGAATGGCGGGATAAATCGATGCGTCTGAATGAAAATCGTGCAGGATTTTCTCCGGCGTCAGGTCGAAAATGCGCACGCAGGAACTAGAACGTCCCCGGCGGGAAACGCAGCAATGCCCGAAGTTCGTTTATATGGGCACCGGCTAATCGAGGATGTAGCGCATGGGATTCACCGGCATCCCGTTCAGGTGCACCTCGTAGTGAAGGTGGGGTCCCGTGGTCCGACCCGTGTTCCCGACGAGCGCGATCGTCTGTCCCCGCTCGACATACTCACCCTTTTTCACGAGGATCTTGTGCAGGTGCGCGTAGCGGGTCTTCAGGCCGTTGCCGTGCTTGAGCGTGATCATCTTGCCGTAGCCGTAGTTGGACCCGACGGCGGACACCATGCCGTCCGCCGGTGCTACAATGGGCGTCTCCTTGCGGGTGCAGATGTCGAGCCCCTGGTGGAACTCCTTCTTGTTGGTAAAGGGGGAGACCCTCTGGCCGAAACCCGAGCTGATCCATCCCTTGGTGGGCCACACCGACGGCGTGCTGCGAAGCATCGCCTTCTGGTTTTCCAGGTACTTGAACAGCTCCTGCTTGTCCCGGGTGCAGATCGCGACCTCCTCGTCCAGGGTCTCCAGGGACTGGTGCATGAGGCGCACGAGGTTCCGGTGGGTCTTTTCCACGGATTGGTCGGGATCGAAAGCGGAGGTGTTGGATCCGCCCATGCCGAGGAAGGGTCCGTCCTCCTCGTCCACCTCCATGTTCACCATCACCTTGAGCTTGTGGTCGAACTCCCGCAGCTGCTGCATCTTCCCGTTGACCTGATCGATTTTCTGTGAAAGCGCAAGGAGCTGCACGCGCTGCTGCTGGTTTTCCCTGCGAAGGCGGGTGAGCTCGGGCACCTCGCTCTTGACCTCCCGGTAGTCCCGCACCATCCAGGTCAGGAAACCGCCTCCGCAGAACGCGGCAAGGACGAACACGATGAAGAAACACTTGGGGACCTTGATCTGCCGTACTTTCCTGGCCCCTTCGGACAGGAACATGATGGTGATCTTCTTGAAGGCCACGGCGCCTCTCTTTGCTCGGGTTAAGGTAACGGATCGGACCGGGGTACAGCGATTGGAAAGCGGTCGAGCGAAATGTCGAGGTACATTACCACATCGGTTCCCTCCCTGTCAACCGCTATTCACACGACAATATTCGCGTGTTTTCAGGGCCTTCGACACCCGCCGGGCGGTTTCCATGCTGATCCCCGGGAGCTCGGCGATCTCCTCGGGAGAAGCCTTGGAGAGGCCCTCCACATCCCGGAAACGGTTGAGGAGGGCCTGCTTTCTTTTCGGGCCGATGCCCGGCACGGCGTCCAGAAAAGAAGCGGTCATCGACCTGCCCCGGAGCCTGCGATGATACCCGACCGCCCGGCGGTGGGTCTCGTCCCGTATGCGCATCAGCAGGAGAAGAACCGGGTGATCCGGCGCCAGGGAAAGCGGGTTCTTCCGCCCCGGGATGAACACCTTGTCCGCCCGCTCCCCGAGCTTTTCATCTCTCTTGGCAATAGCCGCCACCGCAGGCCGATCAGGGGTATCCAGGCCGTTCACCACCCGCTCCACCGCGGCCAGGTGGCCTTTGCCCCCGTCCACCAGGAGAAGGTCCGGGGGGTCGCCCTTGTTCAGCCTGCGTTCGGTCATCTCGGCCATCATGGCGTAGTCGTCGATCCGTTCTACCGCCTTGATCCGGTAGTTGCGGTATCCCCGGCGGTCCGGTTCCCCCTCCCGGAAGGCCGCCACCGTGCCCACAGCCAGGTTTCCGTGGACGTTCGAGATGTCCATGCCCTCGATGCGCTCGGGCCGCCGGTGCATCCGGAGCGCCTTGCGGACCTGCTCCATCATGTCCATCTCCTCGGCGGGCTGTCTCTCCAGGAGACTCTCGGCGTTCTTCTCGGCCATGCTCACGAGCCGCCGCTTCTCCCCCCGAAGGGGACGGTGAAGGGAGATCTTTCCGGCGGCCCTGTCCGACAGCCAGGACTGGATGGCCTCCACATCCTCCACGGCGTGGGATAACAGAATCACCCTGGGTATGAGCGGGCCTTCGGCGTAATGCTGCTTGACGAACGCCTCCATGACCTCCGAGGCGGAACCGCCCCGGTTCCGGAAGCGGAAGCTGAGGCTTTCGGCCAGCGCCCCTCTGCGGATGTGAAGGTTGACCAGCTGGAAAACGTCGTTTCTCTGCGCCAGGCCGATGACGTCCCAGTCCTCCATGGCGCCGGACACCACGTGCTGCCGCTCGACGATCCGCTCCATGGCCCGAATCCGGTCCCGGATGCGTGCGGCCTTCTCGAACTCCAGGGCTCCGGCCGCCTCCTTCATGGCCGCGCGAAGACGGCCCAGGAGCTCCCGGTTCCGGCCTTCCAGAAAGAGCCGGACCTGCGCCACGAGCTCGGCGTACAGCTCCGGGGGGACGTCCTGCGTGCACGGCCCCAGGCAGCGCCGGAGCTGGTAGTTCAGGCAGGGACGGGACCGCTTGGGCGGCCGGCTGCCCCTGCACTTGCGAAGCGGGAGCACGGTCTCGATGAGCTTGAGCGTGGCGCGCACCGACCCGGCGGAGGAAAACGGGCCGTAGTAGAGGGCCCCGTCCTTCCGGATGCGGCGCACCACCTGGAGTCTGGGGTAAGCGTGGCGGAGGTCTAGCCTCAGACAGGGATACCGCTTGTCGTCGCGGAGGATCACGTTGTAGCGGGGCATGTACCGCTTGATCAGCGTGTCCTCCAGGATAAAGGCCTCGTTTTCGGTTTCGGTGAGAATGGTCTCCAGGGTCCTGGCCTTCCGGAGCATGAGCCGGGTCTTCCCGGGCGGCTCCCCCGACGGCTTGACGTAGCTCAGGACCCGCTTCCTGAG
>JAIPEI010000139.1 GCA_021737245.1 Deltaproteobacteria bacterium
CTCACGGTCTCAATGATAGCTCGCACAGGGCTGAAGTGTCAAAAACCCCTCCCGGCGCGCGAGCCTAAAACGACCCTGCCGGAAACGTGACCTGCATTCCGTGCCGTTAAAGCAGACGTCATAGGCTGGGGTGACCCTCGGAGAATGACAGGTCATGTGCGTTTGGCCCGAATATTGCATTTCCTGATAGAAGACGGGAGTGTGCGCCTTGCCTTTCCCCATAGGCGTTGGAGCGCCCGCTTTATACGGAGGAGCCCCCCCTGCTTCCACCGGCTTGCCCTTGGCCGGTGTACGAGGCCTCTCCTGGGACGCGCTTCCAAGAGCAGGGGCAAACGGGAAGGACACAAAAACCAGGCGCGGGCTGCCGGCGGCAGGAAAAGGGGGTCTGTGTTTCCGAATGCAGGCCGCACAGCGAGGTTTTCGTCATGAAGGAACGTATCTTGATCGTGGACGACGAAGGCTCCATCCGAGGGCTTCTACATGCCATCCTGAGCCAGAGCGGCTATGAGTGCGAGACCGCACCGGGGGCCGATGAGGCGCGGGCCGCGCTGGACTCCCGGGCGTTCGACCTGCTGCTCTGCGACATCATGATGCCCGGGGAGTCCGGTCTGGCCCTCATTCAGCACGTGTCAGAGGCCTACCCGGACACGGGTGTCATCATGGTGACCGCGGTGGACGACATGGACATCGCTGAGCGGGCCCTGGAGCTCGGGGTCTACGGGTACGTGGTGAAGCCGTTCGAGCCCAGCCAGATCCTGATAAGCACGGTCAACGCACTGAAACGAAGAGAACTGGAGGTCCGCTGCAGGGCCCGCCAGGACCGGCTCGAGGAAACGGTCGAGGAGCGCACAGCGGAGCTCAGAGAGACCGTGCACAACCTGGACCAGGCCCGAAGACATTACCGGGACCTTTTCGAGCAGTCCCTGGACGCGATCTATGTCGTATCCACGGAGGGTAAGATACTGGAAATCAATCAGGCCGGGCTGGACATGCTGGGCTACACCCGGGAGGGGATCGAAGGGCTGAACGCCCGCGGAACCTATGTCCTCCCGGCGGACAGGAAAGCCTTTCAGGAACGAATCGAGGAAGCCGGGTTTGTCCGGGATTACGAGCTCCGGCTGAAACGCAGCAACAATGAGGAGATCCATTGCCTGGTGAGCGCAACGGTCCGCAGAGACAAAAAAGGCCGCATCGTCGGCTACCAGGGAATCCTTCGCGACACCACTGAGCAGAAACGGATGGAGTATCTGATCAGGCAGGCCCACCTGGAGAATGAGCAGATCCTCGAGGCCATCTCCTCGCTTCTCATCGGGATCGACTCCGAAGGGCGGGTCATTCGATGGAATGCAAGCGCGGAACACACCCTGGGAGTACCGGCAAGAGAGGTGCTGAAACGTCCCTTTGGGGAATGCGCGATCCCCTGGGAACGGGAGATGATTCGGGACGGCCTCTCCCGGAGCCGGCGCTACCAGGAGCCTGTGAAGCTGGATGACGTCCCCTTCAGGAGACCGGATGGAGCCAAGGGCGTCCTGGGAATCACGTTGAACCCGATTTTGTTCCAGGACAGCCGGGAACCCGGGCTCCTCATCATGGGAGCCGACATCACCCGGAAGAGGCAGCTCGAGATCCAGCTCACACAGGCCCAGCGCCTGGAGTCCATCGGACAGCTGGCCTCGGGCATCGCACACGAGATCAACACGCCCATTCAGTACGTGGGGGACAACACCCGGTTCCTGAGCGAGGCGTTCGAGGACCTGGAGCGTGTGCTCGAGGGCTGCACCGCCCTGGTGGCTGCGGTTCAAACAGGTGAGGACACAGGAGAGGCCCTGCGGGCGGTCGAGGCGGCGGCGGAGGAGGCCGATCTTCCCTACCTGCGGGAGGAGGTGCCTGCCGCAGTCGAGCAGACCCTGGAGGGTGTGGAGCGGGTCTCACAAATCGTCCGCTCCATGAAGGCCTTCTCCCACCCGGGGAATCGGGAGACGATCGCTGCAGACCTGAACATGGCCCTGGAAAGCACGATCACGGTGTCCAGAAACGAGTGGAAGTACGCCGCCGAAATGGAGACGGATTTCGACCCGACCCTGCCCCTGGTCCCCTGCCTGCCGGGAGAGCTGAACCAGGTGTTCCTGAACCTCATCGTCAATGCGGCCCATGCGGTGGCCGATGCCGCGGACGGGGAATCGGGGGGAAAAGGCAGGATTCGGGTGTCCACGAAGACCCTCGGCGACGCAGCCGAGATCCGTATCTCGGACACGGGTATCGGGATCCCCGAGAAGATCCGGGACCGGATCTTCGATCCCTTCTTTACCACCAAGGAGGTCGGAAAGGGCACGGGGCAGGGGCTGGCCATCTCCCGGTCCGTTGTCGTGGACAAGCACGAAGGCTCCATCACATTCGAGTCCGAGGAAGGCCGGGGTACCACCTTCATCGTTCGCCTTCCTCTCGAGCAGGGCTGCACGGTTGGGGGTGCGGCATGAAGAAGCGAATTCTTTTCGTGGACGATGAACCGAACGTGCTCCAGGGCCTCGGGCGCATGCTTCGCAACATGCGTCACGAGTGGGACATGCAGTTCGCCGATAGCGGGGCCCAGGCACTGGCCCTGATGGAGAGGAAACCGGCCGAGGTGGTGGTGACGGACATGCGCATGCCTGGGATGGACGGCGGAGAGCTCCTCCACCGGATCAAGGACCTCTATCCCCAGGCGGTGCGGATTGTCCTGTCAGGGCACTCCGAGAAAGAGATGGTGATGAAGGCGGTTCAGTCGGCTCACCAGTACCTGGCCAAACCGTGTGACGCAGACACCCTCAAGATCACCGTCACCCGCGCATACGCACTCCGCGAGATCCTGACCCGGGACGCCTTGAGGCGACTGGTCTCGAGGATCGGATCCCTCCCGAGCCTCCCTTCCCTCTACACCGAGCTTCTGGAAGAGCTGCGGTCGCCCCGGTCCTCCACGGACGCCGCAGGCCGGATCATCTCCAGGGACCTGGGCATGACATCCAAGGTGCTGCAGCTCGTGAACTCGGCCTTTTTCGGCCTGCCGCGCCACATCGAGACCGCGGCCCAGGCCGCCAGGCTTCTCGGGCTGGAAACGGTCAAGGCCCTCGTCCTGGGGATCGAGGTCTTCTCCAAGTTCAGCAACGACTGCGCGCCCGGCTTCGATCTCCAGGGCCTGTGGTCCCACAGCCTTGCCGTGGGAGCCGCGGCCAAGCTCCTGGCACGGCAGGAAAAGCTGGACAAGGAAGAGATCGACCAGGCCTTTGTGGGAGGGCTGCTCCACGACGTGGGAAAGCTGGTTCTGGCCTCCCACTGCCCGGAGGAGTACGCGGACATCCTCGAGACCAGCGAGTCGGAGGACGCTTCCGACCTCTCAAAAGCGGAGCACCGGTGCCTTGGAGCCGGCCACGCCGAGGTGGGAGCCTACCTCCTGGGCCTCTGGGGGCTTCCGGACCCCGTCATGGAGGCCGCGGCCTTTCACCACGCCCCCTCTTTTCACCCGAGTCGGACCTTCGGCCCGGTCACGGCCGTGCACGCGGCCAACGCCCTGGTGAACGTCACCGGGGAGGGAAGAGAGGAATGGCCCGTCCCCGGTCTCGACATGGGCTTTCTCGAGGAAACCAATGTTGTCGACAGGCTCCCTGCATGGCAAAAGGCATGCAAGAGCCTGGTGCAGGGAGAAAAGGCCGATGGATGAACGAGTCCTGTTCGTGGATGACGAAAAAAACGTGCTGGAAGGAATACAGCGCCGGCTCAGGAGACGCTTCGAGGTGACCACGGCCCCGGGCCCGGAACAGGGCCTCGAAGCGGTGGAAAAAAACGGGCCCTTTGCGGTCATCGTCTCGGACCTTCGCATGCCGGGAATGGACGGCATCCGGTTCCTCGCGCGATCACGCGAACTCGCACCGGACAGCGTGCGCATGGTGCTCACCGGCAACGCAGACCTCCATAACGCTATTCAGGCGGTCAACCAGGGCCATGTGTTCCGGTTCCTGACAAAGCCCTGCGACCGCGACACCCTGGTCCGCGTGCTCGAGCTCGGGATCAGGCAGTACCGGCTGATCATGGCGGAGCGGGAGCTTCTCCAGATGACACTGAGGGGCAGCATCCGAATGCTCACCGATCTCCTTGCCCTTGTAAACCCGGAGGCGTTCGGCCGTGCCGCAAGAATTAAACGGTACGCCCGTGAGATCGCCGGCCGCATGAAGCTCGCTGACGCCTGGAGGGTGGAAACGGCCGCAATGCTCTCCCAGATCGGATGCGTGGTGCTCTCAGAGGAGGTGCTTGGAAAAATCTCCCGGGGCGGTAAGTTGACGAGTGAAGAGCAGCAGGCCTACGACATGCACCCGGGCATCGGCGGGGATCTCCTTTCCCGGATCCCGCGCATGAAGCAGATCGCAGAGATCATCTCGCTTCAGGAAAAGGGATACGACGGGACAGGGATACCGCCGCTGGATACGCGGAGGGGAGATGCCATCCCCATGGGGGCCCGCATCCTCAAGGCGGTTCTGGACTTCGACATGCACGAGAGCCGCGGCATGGGCAAAGCCGGGGCCCTGGCCGCCCTCGAGAAGCGGAAGGCCCTATACGATCCGGATGTGCTCGAGGCCCTCGCGGCGGTCCTGGGCATGGAGGCCCGGCACCGGCTGGTGGAGCTCAAGGTCAGGAACCTGAAACCGGACATGGTGCTGAATCAGGATGTGAGAACGAACGCAGGACAGCTCGTCCTGTCCCGAGGCCAGGAGATCAGCCCCCTGCTCCTGAAGCGGCTCATCGCCTTTACCGAGAAGACATCCATCCAGGAACCGATTCGGGTCTATGTCCCCCTGGATCCGCCCGGCCGATCCCGAGGTTGATCCTGGATCCCGGGCGGGAAAGGAGCGCACAATGAACGTCTGGCAACGAACGGCTGTACTGTTTTTCCTCACCCTCATCGTCCCGATCTCCCCTGTCGAGTCCGAGGGCCGGGACACCCGGGACCTTCCTGACATTCGCCGTGTGGGAAGCCTTCGCCACCTGGGGGTCCCGTATGCGAATTTCGTCACCGGCGCAGGGGACGGCCTCAGTGTGGAGCTCATCACCCTTTTCGCCGACCACCTGGGAGTCCGGTATCGTTACGTGAGGACGTCCTGGCCGGACGTGATTGCGGACCTCTCCGGGGTTCGCGTCCTTCCACGTGGCGCAGGGGTGGATATCCTGGGGAACGCCCCCGTCAAGGGGGACCTCATCGCCAGCGGTCTTACGGTGCTTGCCTGGAGGCAGAAGGTGGTAACGTTTTCAGAGCCCACGTTCCCGACCCAGGTCTGGCTGGTCGCCCGGGCCGACGCCGACCTTCAGCCCATCACGCCGACGGGCGACATCCGGCAAGACATCCAGCTGGTAAAGGATCGGATGAAAGGCCTGAGTGTGGTGGGGAAAGAGAACACCTGCCTGGACCCCTCCCTCTACGAGCTCGAGGATACCGGGGCCAGGGTTCTGCTGCATCCCGGAAGCCTGAACGAGCTCGCCCCGGCCGTGCTGAATCGAGACGCCGAGGCCGCCCTGCTGGACGTACCGGACGCACTGATCGCGCTGGAGAAATGGCCGGGGCGGCTGAAGGTCATCGGGCCGGTTTCCCCGATTCAGGACATGGCCGTGGCATTCCCTAAGGGGGCGGTTCAGCTGAAAGAGACTTTTGACAGGTTTTTCGAGGAGTTGAAGAGCAGCGGGGCCTACCGGGGCCTGGTGCGGAAGTACTATCCTTCGGTGTTGAAGCACTTTCCCGGGTTCTTCCGTTAGGGACCTCCTCGATCACGGTCTCCCGGTTCTCACCTTTTCGTCGACAGGCCGGGATTTCCTGAACCACTGTGCCCGGGACGGCGCCGGACATGCCGCCCGGAGAACCATCGAAAGGATCCGCTCATGCCGTCCGCAGCATTCGGTCGCACCCCGGGAAGAATCCGCGTCGTCCTTTTCGCCCTCATTCTCCTTCTGCTCGGATACGTGGGGTATCTTGTCGCAGCCAATACCCAGTGGCGGCTCCGTGTCCAGGCGTCGGAGCTCTCCCGGTTAGAGCGCAACAACCAGCACCACGCGCGCGCACTGGGTTACTTCCTTTCCGAACGAATGAACGACCTCCAGAGACTGGCGGAGGATCGTGCAGTCTCAGCCTACTTCGCAAACAAGGCCCTGGGCATGAGCCTGGAGTACGGCCTCGGAGCGAGCCTGCAGGACATGGCGCTCTCCCTGGACAAGCGGATCAACGCGAGTGGGTTCCAGGGGAAAGCCCTCTATACCCGGATTACGATTACCGGCCGTTCCGGAGAGGTCCTTGCGGACCGAAAGACAAGCGCCTGGAGGCCGGTCGAAGGAAAGGACGACCGGCTCGTTCTCGGGGCCGATACTGCGGTGAGGGTGCATCTGCTCGACGGTTCCGGTTCCGCCCGATTCGCAGTGACCTTCCCCTTCCGGTTCAAGGGAGGATACCAGGGGTGGATTACAGGCTGGATTGAAGAGGAGCCGATCCAGGGGCTCTTTCCAGTGTCCGCCGATATGTTCGTGGTGCTGGGGGATCGCAGGGTTCCTTTTTGTCCTCAAAGCACAACCGAAAGCTCCAAGGAAGAGAAACGGGAAGTGGAAACACGCACCGTATCCGACCCGATTCCCGGCACGGCCATGAGCCTGCTGTGCCGTTTCCAGGCCATGGAGGTCTCCGGCGCCCCCTGGAGCTCGGCCGCGGGCATGAGCTTTCTCGCAGTCCTGATTCTCGGAAGCATCGCCCTGGCCTTGCACATCAACACCCGCAATCGGATCCTGGGCGTCCACCTGGAGGAGTCCGCCTCCAGGGAGAAGGCCATTGAGGAGAAAAGCGCCCAGCTCGAGCAGGAGATCACCGTGCGGCAGGAAGCCGAAAATGAGCTCCACGAGATTCACCAGCAACTCGAGCAAAGGGTCCGGGAGCGGACCCGGGAGCTCACGAAATCAAACGAGCGGCTCAAGCGGGAAATCGAAGGGCGGGAGCGGGCCAAGAGAGCGCTCCTGGCTTCGGAGCGGCGGATCGTCCACATGGTGAACGCCACCCCCATCGGGGTGATTATCGAGCAGCGCGATTGCATGGAGTACGTCAACCCCGCACTGAACCGCATGTTCGGGGTGGATGGGGCTGACTCACTGCTGGGACGTCCCATGGAGACGCTGATCCATCCGGATGACCGCCCCCGAATCGAAAAGCGCAGGCGGCAAGGGGAGCCCCTGCTCTCGAGGCATTTGGATGTCAGGGGGGCCAGGCTGGACGGAAGAGACCTGGAGCTGTCCGTGTGGCTGTCCGTGTCCGAGTATGAAAACGCCCCCGCCCTCCTGTGTTTCGTGATGGACAGGACGCAGGAGCGGGAGCTCCGATCCCAGCTGCGGCAGGCCCAGAAGATGGAGGCCATCGGGACGCTGGCCGGAGGAATCGCCCACGACTTCAACAACCTCCTTTCCGCCATCCTGGGGTATACCCAGCTCGCCCTCAGGGAGCTCCCCCAGGGCGGCCCTGTGGCCTCGGATCTAGAGGAGGTCGTTCAAGCGGGAAGGCGGGCAAAGGACCTGACGGCTCAGATTCTGACATTCAGCCGGCAGAGAGAGGCGGACAAGGAGCCGGTCGCCATTCATTCCATGGTGAAGGAAGCGCTCAAGCTCCTGGAGTCCTCCCTGCCCGCAACCATTGAGATCCGACAGGGCCTGGACACCGAAGGATGGGTCCTAGCCGACCCCACCCAGGTCCACCAGGTCGTGATGAACCTGGCTACGAATGCCTACCAGGCCATGAAGGGGTCCGGGGGAGTCCTGGAGATCCGGATCCTGGACGCGGTATTTGAAGATTCTTCAGAGGCACTCTCCCAGGGACTGCCGCCCGGTGCCTATGTCGAGATCCAGGTACGGGACACCGGGCCGGGCATTCCGCCGGAGATCCTGGATCGGATCTTCGAGCCCTACTTCACCACCAAGAGCAAGGGCGAGGGAACGGGGCTCGGCCTCTCCGTTGTGCACGGAATCGTGGAGGACTGCGGGGGAAAGGTGCTTGTGGAAACCCCTCCCGGCGGGGGAACCGTTTTTCGGGTGCTCTTTCCCCGCCATGCCGGCCATGGGCTGGACCATGAGCAGCGGGGGACAGGGGACGCTGTCCCGCCCCGCGGCACAGAGCGAATCCTCCTGGTCGACGACGAGCAGAGCCTGGTCGAGATGAGCCGCAAGATGCTCGAATCCCTGGGGTACAGGGTGGTGACCACAACCAGCAGCCTGGAGGCCCTCGAGAAGCTGACCAAGGCCCCCGAGTCATTCGACCTGCTCGTTGCAGACGTGATCATGCCCGGCATGACCGGAGACAGGCTTGCCAGGGAGGTCCTTGCCGTTCGTCCCGGGCTCCCGATCATCCTCTGGACCGGTTACTCGGCAGTGGACCCAATGTGTTGGACAGCCTGATGGTATGGATAAGCTATGAGCCCGTCGTGAGTGAGAGGCATCAGGCAGCCTCCGAGAACGGGTGAGGGAGTCCATGGTACACCTCATCCGGGGTCAAGTTGTCAAG
>JAIPEI010000140.1 GCA_021737245.1 Deltaproteobacteria bacterium
ACTGCATCTCCAACTTCGAGGACAGCAAGCTGACACTGGATGTCGTCGAAGATATCGCAATCAAGGACATTACGGAGATCATTTACGAGCTTCTTTAGAGCATAGATGAGAGGTTTCGCGGTGCAAAAGGAACTGCAGGAAAAGATTCGACAGCTTCGCGAACGTCACGGGAGCGAAGGCGAGTTCGGAGACGTGATGGTGGTCGGCGGCGGGGTGAGCGGCATACAGGCCTCTCTGGACCTGGCCACCGCGGGGTACCGGGTGTACCTGGTGGAGAAGGGACCGGCTATTGGTGGGCACATGGCGCAGCTGGACAAGACCTACCCCACCAATGACTGCTCCATGTGAATTCTCGCACCCAAACTGGTCGAGGTCGGCCGGCATCCGAACATCGAGGTCTTGACGTACACGGAAGTGGACGGTGTGGAGGGGGAAGCGGGGGATTTCCAGGTCATGCTGACCCGGAAGCCCCGGTACGTGGACGAGAACAAGTGCACGGGCTGCACGACGTGTGTGGAGTACTGCCCCGCGGAGTACCCGGATCAGTTCAACCAGGAGATCTCGGACAACAAGGCGGTGCACATCTACTTCGCCCAGGCCATTCCCCTGGTGGCGTACATCGACGAGAGCTGCCTGTATCTCAAGGAGAAGAAGTGCCGCATCTGCGAGGCGGTCTGCAAGAACGACGCCATCAACCTGAACCAGAAGCCGGAGAAGGTGGAGGTGAAGGTGGGGGCGATCATCCTGTCGCCGGGCTACGAGCCCTTCGATCCGCGGGTGAGAGAGGAGTACGGCTACGGGAAGTATGAGAACGTGGTGACGAGCCTGGATTTCGAGCGGTTGCTGTGTGCCACGGGTCCTTACGAAGGGGAGATCCTTCGGGCCTCGGACAAGGAGCACCCGCGGAAGATCGCCTGGTTGCAGTGCATCGGCTCGAGGCGTGTGACGCCCGGGGACAACAGCTACTGCTCCTCGGTCTGTTGCACCTACACGCAGAAGCAGGTGATCCTGGCCAAGGATCATGACGCGGAGGCGGACTGCACGATCTTCCACAACGACATCCGCAGCTACGGCAAGGACTTCGAGACCTACTACCAGCGGACGGCGGAGCTCCCCAACACCCGGTTCATCCGGAGCTACGCATCGGTGGTCGGCGAGGACCCGGAGACGAAGAACGTGCTGGTGAGGTATGCGACCGCGGACGAGGGCGTGAAGGAGGAGGCGTTCGACATGGTGGTCCTGTCGATCGGGTTGAACCCGCCGGCGGATCACGAGGCCCTGGCGGCGCAGTTCGGGGTGGAGCTGGAGGACCACGGGTTCTGCAGGGCGGCGACGTCCAACCCGCTGAAGACCAGCCGTCCGGGGATCTATGTAAGCGGGGCCTTTCAGGGGCCCATGGACATCCCGGAGTCGGTGTTCACGGCGAGCGGTGCGGGGTCCCAGTGCGGGGAGCTTCTGGACCACCGGCGGGGCAAGCTCACCCGGGAGCGGGTGTACCCGGAGGAGCGGGACGTCTCCGGGGAGGAGCCGCGGATCGGGGTGTTCGTGTGCCACTGCGGGGCGAACATCGGGAGGGTGGTGGATGTGCCCTCCACGGTGGACTACGCCCTGAGCCTGCCCAACGTGGTCTACGCCCAGGAGCAGCTCTTCTCCTGCGCCACGAACTCCGCGCAGGAGATCACGGACATGATCAAGGAGAAGGACCTCAACCGGGTGATCGTGGCGGCGTGCAGCCCGCGGACCCTGGAGCCGCTCTTCCGGGACACTCTCCGGGAGGCGGGGATCAACCAGTACTACTACGAGATGGCGAACATCCGGGAGCACGACTCCTGGGTGCACTCCAAGGAGAAGGACGAGGCGACCCGGAAGGCCCGGGACATCATCCGGATGTCGGTGGCGCGGGCCGCGCACCTGGAGCCGCTCCAGGAGATCGACCTGCCGGTGAACAAGGCGGCGCTGGTGGTGGGGGGCGGCATTGCGGGCATGACCAGTGCGCTTTCCATCGCCAACCAGGGGCACGAGGTGCACCTGGTGGAGCGGGAGAAGGACCTGGGGGGGACGGCGGGAAGGATCCACTACACGCTCGACGGGATGGACGTGCAGGCCTACGTGAAAGACCTGGTGCGCCGGGGGCATGAGCACCCCGGGGTCCATGTCTACACGGAGGCGAAGATCACGGAGGCGACCGGCTATGTGGGGAACTTCGTCACCAAGGTGGATTCCGAGAGAGGGGCGAGGGAGATCGAGCACGGGGCTGCGGTGATCGCGGTGGGTGCGGACGTCTACGAGCCCACGGAGTATCTTTATGGAGAGGATGAGCGGGTGATGACCCACCTGGAGCTGGAGGAGCGCATCAGTGAGGGGGACGAGACCCTCGCCCGGGCCGGCACGCTGGTGATGATCCAGTGCGTGGGCTGCCGGAACGAGGAAAGGAACTACTGCAGCCGGATCTGCTGCGGCGAGTCGGTGAAGAACGCGCTCAAGCTCAAGGAGATCAACCCGGAGATGGAGATCTACATCCTCTTTCGGGACATGCGGACCTACGGCCTGATGGAGGACTACTACCGGGAGGCGTCGGAGAAGGACGTGAAGTTCATCCGCTGGGAGCCGGAGGACCCGCCCCGGGTGGAAGCGGTGGAGGAGGAGGGCCGGCCCGTGCTGCGGGTGAGCGTGCCCGATCCCATCCTGGGCCAGAGGCTGGCCACCGACGCCGACGCCCTGGCCCTGGCCGCGGCGGTGATCCCGCCCGAGGGGAACAAGGACATCGCCCGGTTCTTCAAAGTCTCCCTGGGCCCGGACGACTTTTTCAAGGAGGCCCACGTCAAGCTGCGGCCGGTGGAGTTCGGCACGGAGGGCGTGTACCTCTGCGGGACGGCCCACTACCCGAAACACATCCCGGAGACGATCAACCAGGCGTACGGGGCCGCGGGCCGCGTGTTGACCCTGCTCTCGCACGACATCGTCACGGTGTCGGGCGCGGTCTGCGAGGTGGAGGAGAAGAAGTGCATAGGCTGCGGGGCGTGTGCGGAGGCGTGCACCTACGGGGCCATCGAGTTCCGAAAGACCAAGCAGGGCCCAAAGGCCGTGGTGAACCCGGTGATCTGCAAGGGGGACGGTCTCTGCAACGTCAAGTGCCCGACCGGGGCGATCGTGCTGAAGCACTTCACCGACGAGGAGATCATGAGCCAGATAGACGCGGCGGCCCCGGAGAAGGAAGGCGAACAGCCCATGGATGCGGCGGTGGGCGATGTGTAGAGGGAATCACAAGGGAGGTGAGAAGGAATGAGTGCCGGACAGTTCAAGCCGAACATCCTGGGTTTTGTGTGCCACTGGTGAGCGTACGGGGCTGCTGACCTGGCTGGAGTTTCCAGACTGCAATATACGAGTGAGATCAGGCTGATTCGCGTCATGTGTTCCGGCAGGGTGGACCTGGATTTCGTGCTCCGGGCCTTTGCCAACGGGATGGAGGGCGTGTTCATCGGCGGATGCCGCCTGAACGAGTGCAACTACACGACCCACGGGAACTACCATGCGCTGAATATGGTGCTCTTGTGCAAGCGGATCATGGAGCACATCGGGCTGAACCCGGAGCGGCTGAGGATTGCATTCATGTCGTCGGGTGAGGGGAATCTCTTTGCCGAGGAGGTGAACGACTTCACCCGGAAGGTGAAGGAGCTGGGGCCCATCGGGGCGAGCGAGGAGAACGACCTCGAGGCGCTGAGACCCAGGATCCAGGAGGTACGGGAGCTGGTCCCCTACATCAAGATGGCGGAGCGGGAGAAGCTGGAGTCGCGCCTGGAGAGCGAAGCGCAGTACGAGGGGCTGTTCACCGCGGAGGAGATCGACCGGCTGTTCCGCGAGGTGGTATCCTACTACATCGATCCGGAGAAGTGTCAGGCCTGCGGGATCTGCGCCCGGAGGTGTCCGGCTGAGGCGATCGTGGGCGGCAAGAACCGGATCCACGTCATCGACCAGGACAGCTGCATCAAGTGCGGCACCTGCCTGGAGGTGTGCCCGCCCAAGTTCGGCGCGGTGCAGGAGATCATGGGCGAGCCGGTCCCGCCTCCCATCCCCGAGGAAGAGAGAACCATCGAGAGAAAGAGTAAGAGCGCATAGGTCGATCCTGTCTCAGCCTTCCAGGCGGTTCAGCTCGACCTCCCGAAGGGCGATGCGCGCCCTGGCGAGCCGGGTGTAGTAGCCCTTCGCCTTGGCCCCGTCTTCCCGCGCCAGCGCCTTGAGCAGGTCCCCCTCCAGCTCGGCCACCTCGAGAAGGTGATAGTAGTCCAGGGACTCCTTCAGATGGGCCAGCACGATGAGCCCGGTGAGGACGGGGTGGTTGTTGGTCACGTTGGCGTCCGGGAACCGGGTCCCGTGCTCGAGCTCCACCTCGAGGCCGATCCGGAACGCCTCCGGGTCGATCTCCATGCCTTCCTTGTTTACCTGCTCCAGGAGGATTCTTGCCTCCCCGGCATCCACCTGGGCGTCGGTCAGGCCGGTCCAGTCTCGAAGACCCAGTTCCCGGCACACCCGCTTCACTTCATCCTGGGTAATGTACTCCGGAAGCTCCATTTCCTTTTCCTCCTTGAACTTTCATCTCGTCTTTGTCTCGCGCGATTCGGCTCGAGGCGTTTGCCGGAACCGCATCCACACGGCCCGGACAGCTGACGAGCTGATCGTCGATCACTACATGCAGCGCTCCTCGCGGCAGGACTTTGCGCTTTTTACGGATGTATCATACGGCCCGTGAGCGGGCAAGGGGAAAGCCGGTATCCCTCTTGTTGATTTTCTTTCCCTTCCGTGGGAGAACAAAGCGGCCCCGGAGGGAAATCGGTCCCTTCGGACCCCTCAGCCCGGCGGGGCCGCCGGGATGCACGAGACATGCTGAAGGAAGCGGTGACATGAAACGCTGGAACGCCCCGAACGGCTACCGTGATGTCCTGAACATCAGCCTGCCGCTGGTGGCATCCATGGGATCCATCACCCTGATGCAGTTCACGGACCGGATGTTCCTGGCCAACTACTCCGTGGACGCCATCGCCGCGGCCCTTCCCGGAGGCATCGCCTCGTTCACCACCATTTCATTCTTCATGGGCGTGGCCAGCTACACCAACACCTTCGTGGCCCAGTACAGCGGCGCCGGCGCCCTGGATCGCGTGGGTGCGGCCCTCTGGCAGGGCATTTACTTCTCGCTGGTCTCGGCCGTTGTCCTGGCGGGCCTTGTCTTTGCAGCCGGACCGTTGTTCGACCTGATCGGCCACTCTCCGCACATCCGGGCCCTCGAGGTCTCCTACTTTTCCATCCTCACGCTTGGGGCCGGGCTGGTGGTGCTGGGCTCCGCCATGGCCGCCTTCTTCACGGGCAGAGGGCTCACGCGCGTGGTGATGGTGGTCCACGTGACCGGAGCCGTCGTGAACATCCCCCTGGACTACTGCCTGATCAACGGTGCGGGGCCCTTTCCGGAGCTGGGGATCGAGGGAGCGGCCGTGGCCACGGTGACCGCCTACGCGTTCATCGTCCTGTTTCTGGGGGTGTTGATCTTCGGAAGGAGGAACCGGACCGGGTTCGGCACCTGGCCCCGGCGGGCGTTCGACCGGGATCTGTTCGGACGCCTCATGCGTTACGGGGCACCGAGCGGGGTTCAGTTCTTCCTCGAGATCTTCGCCATCGGTTTTTTCGTTCAGATGCTCGGCCGCCTGGGGGACCTGGAGCTGGCCACCTCCAACATCGTGCTTTCCATCGAAACGCTCTCCTTCCTTCCCATGGTCGGTTTCCACATCGGCAATGCCACGCTCGTGGGCCAGGCTGTCGGCCGGGCAAGACCTCAGGACGGGGCTTACGCCACCACGAGCGCCCTGCACATCACCTTTGTGTACATGGGGGCCGTGGCTGCGCTCTTCGTCGGTGCTCCCCAGTTCCTGCTCGGTCTGTTCAAGGCGGGCCACCATACGGCGGCGGAGTACGCCGGAATCATGGCCCTCGGCGTGCCCCTGATGCGTTTCGTGGCGCTCTACTGCTTCTTCGATGCGTTGAACCTGGTGTTCTCAGGCGCCCTGAAGGGGGCGGGGGACACGCGCTTTATCATGTGGGCCATCGGGATTCTTGCCACGGGGGTCATGATCATTCCGGTGTACACCGCAGTCGAGGTTTTCGGGGCGGGTGTCTACACGGTCTGGGTGCTGGCCACGCTGTACATCTGCGGTCTGGGGGTCGCCTTCCTGCTCCGGTATCTTCACGGAAACTGGAAGCGGATGCGAGTGATCGAGTCCGCAGCGGTGCCCGGGGAGGGCCCGCTGCATCCGGAGCCGGGCTTTCCCCGGGATTCGTGACCTTCCTCAGGACGCAGGGCCCACGTAAACGCCGTCTTTGAAAACCCCCTGCTCCATGCGGCCGTCCGGATGGAGCAACATCCCTTCCCCGTGAAAGTCGCCGTCCCGGAATTCGCCGATGTACTCCGTAGCGTCGGGTTGCGTCAGATGTCCTTCCCCTTGCATGCGATCCTCCGCAAACTCTCCTTCGTACACCGAACCGTCGTCGAAGGTGTACACACCCTCTCCGTGCCGGAGCCCTTCCGCGACCTCTCCCTTGTAGACGGAACCGTCCGGGTACCGGATCGTTCCCCGCCCCTGCTCCACCCCGTCCTTGAACCCGCCGGTGTACTTCTGGCCGTCGGACCGGATGATGGTGCCTTGCCCGTGAAAGCGGTTTTCCCGGAACTCCCCGGTGTATTTGACCCCTTCGGCCCCTTCGAAGGTCCCTTGCCCCGACATACTCCCTTCGCGGAACTCACCTTCGTACACGGAGCCGTTTGCAAAGACCAGCTTCCCCCGGCCGTGCCGCTCCCCGTCCGCGAACCCGCCCGTGTAGACGGCTCCGTCCGGGTAGGTCAGGGTTCCCCGGCCGTGCTCCTTGTCGTTTCGGAACTCGCCTTCGTAGCGGGATCCGTCGCTCATCTCGACCTCGCCCCTCCCGTGGGCCCGGCCGTCGACAAACTCGCCCTTGTAGGTGAAGGATCCGTCCGCCGAGGTGTAGGTGCCGCGGCCGTTGATCTCGTCGTCCCGGAACTCCCCCGTGTAGGTGTCGCCGTTCGCAAAGGTCAGGGTTCCCTGTCCGTGCTTCAGGTTGTTCCGGAAGCCGCCTTCGTACCGCATCCCGTCGGGCTGTTCCATGACGCCGGTTCCATGGGCCTCGTTGTTCTCGAACTCGCCCGTGTAGGTGGATCCGTCGGGGGTCTTCAGCGTCCCGTGTCCGGTGGCCCGACCGTCCTTGAAGGTCCCCCGGTATATGCTGCCGTCGGGGTACTCCACCGCGCCTTCACCGTTGACGCAGTCCCCCTCCATGCAGCCGGCCTGGTCCCAGGCCGCCGGGAGGAGCGTGATCACGAAGACCATGCAGAACCACATCCCGAGTCGTCTCATGAAAGAAATCCTCCTCGTAGGAATTGTCGTAACGGATCGTGGCGCCGGCCCGCCTCAGCCCGCGTTTCTTCGCCCCGTGTCCTGCGCCGCCTCGAATCCCGCCTGCAGCCGGAAGGCCAGGTGCGAGTATCTCTTTTCCGTCCGGTCGTTCTTGACGGCGATGCCGAACGCCTTGGCGGTCCCGACGATCACCACCAGCCGCTTTCCCCGGGTGACCGCGGTGTAGATCAGGTTCCGCTGGAGGAGAACGTAGTGCTGGGTCAACAGGGGAATGACCACCGCCGGGTACTCGGAGCCCTGGGACTTGTGCACGGAAACCGCGTAGGCGGGCATGAGCTCGTCCAGGTCGGAGAAGTCGTAGGGGACGGGTCGTCCGTCGAAGGCCACCAGCAGCTCCCGGGTCTCGGGATCCACCTCCAGAATGCGCCCGATGTCCCCGTTGTACACCTCCCGTTCGTAGTCGTTTCGGATCTGCATGACCTTGTCCCCCTTCCGAAAGCACCGGTTCCCCCGGGTCACGGAGTCGCCCTCGGGGTTCAGGGCCTCCTGAAGAACGCGGTTGAGGTTCTCCGCGCCCACCGCGCCCCTGTGCATGGGGGTCAGCACCTGGATGTCGTCCACCGGGTCGAGCCGGAACCGCGCCGGAATACGCTCCCGGACCAGCTCCTGAATGATCCTGACGACCTGGTCGGGGTCTTCCTGCTGAACGAAGTGAAAATCCTCTTCCGGACGGTCTGTTTTCAGACGGGGCAGGGTCCCGTGAAGAATGCTGTGGGCATTGACGATGATGCGGCTCTCGCGGGCCTGCCGGAAGATCTGGTCCAGTGTGACCACGGGAAGAACGCCCGAGCCGATGATGTCCCGGAGGACGTTTCCGGCCCCGACGGACGGGAGCTGGTTCACATCTCCCACCAGGATCAGGGTCGCCGCTGGAGGAATGGCCTTGACCAGGTGGTGCATGAGGAGCGTGTCGATCATGGAGGCTTCGTCCACCACCAGGAGATCGCACTCGAGGGGGAAGCGGTCATTGCGCTGGAAGCCTCCTTTCTGCATGCTGAACTCCAGCATGCGATGGATGGTCTTGGCTTCCATCCCGGTGGCTTCGGCCATGCGCT
>JAIPEI010000141.1 GCA_021737245.1 Deltaproteobacteria bacterium
ATGGCTTTGTCTGTCGCTTCCCGGTTCGACATGGATCAAAAGTCCCGCCTTCCATGGCGCAATTCAAAACTCCAACGCTTCGAGGGATGCAGGCGGGTTTCCGCCGGAGGCCCGGACGCCCTAAAAGAAATCAGGAAAACCGAAGGACTTCCGGGTCCAGGTCTCCCTCTTCCAGGGGGCCGAGGGCGACCAGCGAGACGGTCCCGCTCTGAAAGCAGTCCCGGGCCACGCGGATCACGTCCTCCACGCGGACCTTGCCCAGGTTTTCGATCAGCTCATCATAGCTCACGTACCGGTTGTACACATACTCGTTCTTGGCCAGGCGCATCATGCGGTTGTCCGTGCTCTCCGCCCCCAGGAGGATGCCGCCGATCAAATGCTCCCGCATCATCTCCATCTCGTCCTCGCTCAGATCCCCCTCGAGAATCCGGGCGGTCTCCTGTTTAACGACCGCCAGGGCCTCGTTCACCCAGCGGGGATCCGTTCCCAGGTAGACGCCGAGAAGGCCTGTGTCCAAGTATGCGGACAAAAAGGAGTATACGGCGTAGGCCAGCCCGCGTCGTTCCCGGATCTCCTGGAACAGGCGGGAGCTCATGTTGCCGCCGAGAAGGGTGTTCAGCAGGGCGCCGGCGAGACGGTCCCCGCTGGTGAGCTCCGGTGCCCTCCCGCCGAGGCACAGGTGCACCTGCTCGAGCTCCTTTTCGTAGCAAAACGTGCCTGGATGAAGAGAGGGTTTCCGGTCGTCCCCGATCCGGGTTCCGGTCGGAAGGTCCCCGAAGAGGGGACGAAACGCGGCCACGAGGTCGTCGTGCTGAATATTGCCCGCCGCGGCGATGATGATGCGCTCGGGGGTGTAGTAGCGCTGGTAGAAGTCGAGCAGCAGCCCCTGGTCGAACGTCCCCACCGACTCGTCGCTTCCGAGAACGCTCATCCCGAGGGGATGGTCCGGCCAGCAGTGCCGGCCGTGCAGGAGGTGGACATACTCCTCCGGCGTGTCCTCCACCATGCTGATTTCCTGGAGGACCACCTGCTTCTCTCGATCCATCTCCTCGCGGTCGAACACGGACTGGAGGAAGAGGTCGGAGAGGATGTCCACGAGCCGGGGGAAGTGCCGGTCCAGGACCCGGCCGTGAATGCAGGTGTTCTCCTTGCTCGTGAACGCATTGGAGAACCCCCCGACGGCGTCCAGCTCCCGAGCGATCTCCAGGCTCGAGCGCCGGTGGGTGCCCTTGAAGATCATGTGCTCGATGAAATGGGAGATCCCGCTCTCCTCGGGCCGCTCGTCGCGGGACCCCACGCCGATCCAGATTCCCAGCGAAACGGAACGGACGTGGGGCAGGCGCTCCGAGAGCACCTTGACCCCGTTGTCCAGAACCGTCTTATGATGCATCGTCCAGCTTCTCTCCCAGGGCGGCCTTCCTCGACAGGGCGATCCGGCCGTTCTTGTCGATGTCGATCACCTTGACGAGCACCTCGTCCCCCTCCTGTAGAATGTCGGTCACCTTGTTGACCCGCTCCTTGTCGAGCTGCGAGATGTGAACGAGCCCGTCCGTCCCCGGAAGGATCTCCACGAAGGCGCCGAAGTCCATGATCTTGCGGACCTTGCCTCGATAGAGATTGCCGATCTCGGCCTCCTGGATGAGCTTCTTGATCATCTCGATGGCCACCTGGGCGCTCTCGGCGTCGGCGGCTGCGATGACGACCTTGCCCGAATCGTCCACGTCCACCTTGCACTCGGACATGGCCGTGATCTCCCGGATGGTCTTGCCGCCCGGGCCGATGATCGTTCGAATCTTTTCCGGGTGGATCTGGATCGTGGTGATGCTCGGCGCATAGGGTGAGATCTTCTCCCGGGACCGGGCGATGGTCTGGCTCATCTTGTCCAGGATGAACAGCCTCGCTTCCCTGGCCTGGGCCAGGGCGCGCTGAAAGATCCCGCGGTTGATGCCGTCGATCTTGATGTCCATCTGGAGTGCGGTGATTCCGTCCTTGGTGCCGGTCACCTTGAAATCCATGTCACCGTAATGGTCCTCGTCGCCGATGATGTCGGTGAGAACGGCCACCTTGTCCCCTTCGGCCATGAGCCCCATGGCCACGCCGGCCACGGCATCCTTCAAAGGCACCCCGGCGTCCATCATGGAAAGGGAGCCCCCGCAGACGCTGGCCATGGAAGAGGAGCCGTTGGACTCCAGGATCTCGGAGACCACCCGAAGCGTGTACTGGAACTGCTCCACGTCCGGAACCACGGGAAGCAAGGCGCGGCGCGCCAGGGCGCCGTGGCCGATCTCCCGCCGTCCGGGTCCGCCGGGTCGCTTGGCTTCACCGACGGAGTAGGGAGGAAAGTTGTAGTGGAAGAGAAAGCGCCGGAACGAGTCTCCCAGGATCGTTTCGATCTTCTGGGAGTCCATTTCCGTTCCCAGGGTGGTCAAGACGAGGGCCTGGGTCTCGCCGCGGGTGAACAGGGCCGACCCGTGCACGCGCGGAAGCACGCCTACCATGCACTCGATGTCCCGGACCTGGTCAAAGGGACGACCGTCCATTCGCCGCCCTTCCTCCAGCACCATCCGCCGGACCATCTCCTTTTCCAGGTCATGAACCATGTTCTTGATCTCTCCGGAGCGGTCCGGGTAGGTTTCGGCAAGCCCCTCCACCACGGACTTGGTCGTTTCGCGCCGCCTGTCCTGGCGAAGCTTCTTGTCCGCCGTGGTGATCACCTCCCTGAGACGGTCCTCGGCCTGCTCTTTCACACGCGCGAGAAGCTCTTCGTCGACGGTGACCGGAGGAAGCTCCCGCTTGGGTTTCCCGACGGCCTCCCGCAGCTCGTCCTGCAATGCCAGCATGGGTTGCAGCGACTCGTGTCCGAACAGGATCGCCTCGGTCATGTCCTCCTCGGACACGAACTCCGAACCGCCCTCCACCATGACGACGGCGGACCGGTTCCCCGCGACAATCAGGTCCATGTCGCTCTCTTCCCTCTGGGTCATCGTGGGGTTGGCCACGAACGAGCCGTTCACCCGGCCCACGCGCACCGCGGCGATGGGGCCCTGGAAGGGGATGTCGGACACCTCCAGAGCGGTCGAGGCTCCCAGGATGGCCAGGACATCGGCGTCGTTCTCCTTGTCCGTGGAGAGCACGCTCGCCATGATCTGGGTTTCAAAGTGATAGTTGTCCGGAAAGAGAGGACGAAGGGGCCTGTCGATCAGACGGGACACCAGGGTCTCGCCCTCGCCGGGCCTTCCCATGTCCCTGCGGAAGAAGTTCCCGGGGAACTTGCCGCCGGCATAGGACATCTCCTTGTACTCGACGGTGAGGGGAAGAAAATCGATGCCTTCACGGACTTCGTCCGTTCCGACCACGGTTACGAGGACGGCGGTCTCGCCGAAGGTGACAACCACGGAGCCGCTTGCCTGCCTGGCAACCCGGCCGGTCTCCACGTTCAGCGTCTGGCCGTTGATTTGAATCGATGCGCTCTTGATCATAAAATTTTTTCCTTTCCCGGAATCATGTGGGTTCTTCGAACGGGACCCGCCTCTTGCGGCGCCCCAACGGTTCTACTTCCGGATCCCGAGTTCTTTGATGAGGTTCTGGTATCGCAGTACGTCGATTTTTTTGAGGTAGTTGAGAAGCCTGCGGCGCTGTCCCACCAGCTTGAGCAGCCCGCGCCTGGAATGATGGTCCTTCTTGTGCGTCTTGAAATGATCGTTCAGCGACGTGATTCGGTTCGTCAAAAGGGCGATCTGGACCTCGGGCGACCCCGTATCTTTGTCATGGAGTTTGAACCGATCAATGATTTCTTTTTTGGCTTCTGGCGTAAAGACCACTTTCATACCTCCTTGTGGAATGTAGGATGATGAGCCCTCGAGCTCAGTTGAACACCCTGATGAGTTGTGTTCGCTCCTCTCCACCGGACGCATTCGGGGTCGTTTCGATGATGGCGACCAACTCCCCGTCGCAAAGGAGCTGTACGTGCCTTCCGGTGGTGTTCGTATCTCGGCGCGCGGGCGGGATCTCCGCCCGGGCGGGTTGGTATCCGTTTCTGATTCTCGCGGCCATGGCCTGCCCGATTCGGACCATCGGCATGTCGGGCAGTGCCTTGGACAGCGGAATCAGGTGTTCCCTCAAATGCTCCCGTCCGCCCTTCCCCGAAAGAAGCTCGGATTCCAGGGCGTCCTCCACTCGAAACGATCCGCTGGCAACCCGGCGGAGCTCGACCAGGTGAGCGCCCGTGTTCAGCTCCTTCCCCAGGTCGTGAGCCAGGCTCCTGACATAGGTCCCGGCGGAGCAGTGGACATCCACGCTCAAGCGGGGGGGGTCCAGCGAGAGGAGGTCGATGCCGTGAATGACCACCTTTCTTCCGGGCAAGGGGACGTCGAGCCCCCTGCGTGCCAGCTTGTAAGCCCGCGTCCCGTCCACGTGCACCGCCGAAAAGGCCGGGGGGACCTGCTCGATCTCGCCGACGAACCGCTCAAGCGCAGCGTGAATGAAGCCGGGGGTCAGCTCCGGGACCGGCTTCTCCTCCACCACCCGGCCTTCAGGATCGTAAGTGTCCGTCTCGATACCGAGGTGGATCACGGCCCGGTACTGCTTGCTGCGTTCCATCAGGAACGGCATGAGCTTGGTTCCCCGGCCCAGCATGAGGATCAGGAGGCCGGTGGAAAACGGGTCCAGGGTCCCTGCGTGTCCCACCTTCTTCAGGCCCGAGACCCGCTTCGCCTTGCGGACCACGTCGTAGGACGTCTCTCCGGAAGCCTTGTCCACCAGGAGGATGCCGTCCCCTTCCGCCGAACGAACCGCTGTTTCACGCTCCGGAGCCGGCACGCCTCTACGACTCCCCTTCACCGGGTTCTTCGGGCTTCAGGCTGTCCAGCAGCTTTTCCATCTCCTCGCCCCGCACGAGGGAGGGATCGTGCCGGAACTCGAGCTCGGGAACGTAACGAAGCTCCAGCCGCCTCCCGATCTCCCGCTTGATGAAGCCTTTGGCGCTCTGCAGACCTCCCTGGACCTCCTCGAGATCCACATCATCCCCGAGCACGCTGAAGTAGATCCTGGCGCTCTTGAGATCATCGGCCATGCGCACCCCGGTCAGGGTCACGCCACGGACGCGGGGGTCCTTCACCCGGTGTTCGATCAGCTCAGCAATCTCCCTGAGCACCTGCTCTCCGACCCTTGCGGATCGCTTTCCTGCCAGCAAAACCCGTCTCCAATCGGCCCTTCCCTCTCGACGGGCACGCAGGCCGTTCGAGAGGGATCCGGGCTACACGTTCAGGATCTCCATATCGGAGTCCACGATCTCCGCGAGATGGAGGGACTCCGTGAACGACAGCACCTTCGTGAGCGAGGCGTCCACGTGTCTCCGGTCGTTCCCCACGGCGCACACCCCCAGCTCGATCCGCTGCCAAAGGTCGTTTGACCCCACCTCGGCCACCCCCACGTTGAACCGATGCTTGATCCGGTCCACGATGCTCTTTACGATCTTCCGCTTGCCCTTCAAGGAACGGTTGTCGTGAACCAGGAGCGTGATTTTCAGCGTGCCGACCACCATCGACTACAGCTCCGGCTGGAAGGCCTCGAGCTCGTACACCTCCAGGACGTCCCCCGGCTTGATGTCCTGAAAGTTCTCCAGCCCGATGCCGCACTCGTACCCGGTCTGCACCTCCTTGACGTCCTCCTTGAAGCGCTTGAGCGAGTTGATCTTCCCGTCGAAGACCACCACGTCGTCCCGCAGCAGACGGACGTTCGAGTTGCGCAGCACGTGGCCGTCGGTCACCTGGCAGCCTGCAATGGTCCCGGCCTTGGGCACGTGGAAGGTCTCCTTCACGTTCACCCGGCCGATCACGTGCTCGCGGTACTCCGGCTCGAGCATGCCGGCCATGGCGTCCCGGATGTCCTTGATCAGGTTGTAGATGACGTCGTAGTAGCGGATGTCCACGTTCTCGCGCTCGGCCACCTCGCGCACCCGGGGGTTGGCCCGGACGTTGAAGCCGATCACGATGGCACCCGATGCCGAAGCAAGCATGATGTCCGTTTCCGTGATCGCCCCCGTGGAGGAGTGTATGATCTTCAGCTTGACCTCCCCGGTGGACAGCTTGAGCAGGGAGTCCGAGATCGCCTCGATGGATCCCTGCACGTCCGCCTTGAGGATGATGTTCAGCTCCTTGACCTCCCCCTCCTTGATCCGTTCGAACAGGTCGTCGAGGCTCACGATGCCCCGCTTGTCGACGCCTTCGCCCCGGGTGAGGCCCTGCCGATGCTCGGCCACCTGCCTGGCGCTCTTCTCGTCCTGCACGACCACGAAGTCGTCCCCGGCCTTGGGGACGCCGCTGATGCCGTAAATCTCGACAGGCACCGAAGGACCGGCCTGGTCCATTCGCTGGCCGCGGTTGTTCACCATGGCCCTGATCCTGCCGTAGTTCTCGCCACAGATGAAGAAATCCCCCTGCTTCAGCGTGCCGGCCTTGATCAGGACCGTGGCCACGGAGCCGCGGCTCTTGTCCAGCCGGGCCTCGATGATGGTCCCCTGAGCCGACCGGTCCGGATTGGCCTTGAGCTCCAGGATCTCCGACTGGAGGGAGATGAGCTCCATGAGGTCGTTCACGCCCTCGCCGGTCTTGGCGGAAAGCTGGGCATAGAGCGTCTCGCCGCCCCATTCCTCCGGGGCGAGATCGAGCTCCGCGAGCTCCCGCTTGACGCGTTCCGGGTCGGCTCCCTCCTTGTCCATCTTGTTGACGGCCACGATGATGGGGATCCCGGCCGCCCGGGCGTGGTTCACGGCTTCCTTGGTCTGCGGCATGACCCCGTCGTCCGCCGCAACCACAAGCACGATGATGTCCGTCACTTTGGCGCCCCTCGCTCTCATGGCCGTGAACGCCTCGTGGCCGGGCGTGTCCAGGAAAACCACGTCGCCGCTGTCCGTGGAAACGTAGTAGGCGCCGATGTGCTGGGTGATTCCGCCCGACTCCCCCTCGATAATGTTGGACTTCCGGATGTAGTCGAGGAGGGACGTTTTCCCGTGGTCCACGTGGCCCATGATGGTGACCACGGGCGGCCGCGGTTTCAGATCCTCGGGCTTGTCCTCCACCTCTCCGAGCAGATCCTTCATCTGCATCACGTCCAGCTCGAGCTCGTAGCCGAAGTCGTCGGCCACCAGGGACGCGGTGTCGAAGTCGATGGGCTGGTTGATGTTCGCCATGGCACCCTGGGCCATGATGGCCCGGATCACCTCCGAGGCCTTGACTCCCATGGCCTTGGCCAGGTCGCCCACGGTCACCTGCTCGGGGACCTTGATCCGGCGCTTGATCGCCTTGGGCGTGGTGATCTCGGTCTGCTTGAAGCGCTTTCCGGTCTCACGGCCTTTCTTGGCGCCTTTCTTTCCCTTGCGGCCGGGGTAGCGGCCCTCGTAAAGGGCGTCCCGCTCGAACACTTCCAGCTTGCGGCCCTTGACGGCACCTTTCTTGCCCTGCTCCTTCTTGGCGGCCTTCTTCTTTTCCTTTTTCCTTATGGGCTTTCCGTCCTCGTCGAGCCGGGGAGGCGGCGGCACGGCCTCCGGAGGGACGGGAGGCTCGAATGGGGCGGGCTTACGCCTGGCGGGAATCTCCTGAACCTTGCCTCTTTTCACCACCTCTTTCAGAGGGCCTTCCTCGGCCTTCTTGATGATCTTGGCCGGCTCTCCTCCGCCCTTTTTCTTCGCCTTCTTCCCCTTGACCTTTTCCTTGGCCTTGAGTGGGGGCTTCTCCTCTTCAACGGCTTCAGCCTCCTTGGCGGCCTCCTCGGGGGCGGCGGCCTCCTCCGGCTCCTCGGGCAAGGCCTTCTTCCTGACGCGCTTTGAAACGGCTTCCGGTTCGGGCTCCGGGGCTTCTGCGGGTTGCTCGGCGGGGACGGCTTCTTCTTCGACCTCGGCTCCGGGGAGCTCCTCCGCCTCGGCCTCCGCCTCGGCCTCCGGCGCCTCGGCGGGCACCTCCTCGGGCTGGACGCGGACGGTCTTCTTGCGCCGGCGGATGACCGTGGGTTTGACCCGTTTCTCCTCAACGACCTCGGACACCTTACCCGTGGCGATATCCCGGGCTTTTCCCACTTCCGACTCATCCAGGGTGCTCATGTAGTTCTTGATCTGCACTCCGCCTGCAATCAGCTTCTCAACGAGCACCTTGCTCTCCATGTTCAGCTCCCTGGCCAACTCGTATACCCTGACTTTCGCCATGTATCCTCCCAACACGTCGGTTCCGGTTTTCATTGGTTCGATTCGTTCACCCGCGCTCCGCCGCCGATTCCGCCTGCGGCACCGAAACACCGGGACTGTTTCGCGTCCCGTCGTGGAGCTCGCGGGCCAGCCGCAACGGCCCCTCTGTCCTGAACACCCGATTCAGCTTTCGGTGCGCTTTCAGCTTTTCGCGGCAATCGGGCCGGCCGCAGACATAAGCGCCTCGCCCTGTCGTTTCCTTTTTCGGGGCCTCTCGAATCTCACCGCCGTCGCTCAAGACCAGCCTCACCAAGTCATTTTTAGGACGTTTCGACCCGCAGGCGATACAGG
>JAIPEI010000142.1 GCA_021737245.1 Deltaproteobacteria bacterium
CCTCGGAAATTCAACGCAATATCATTGCAAAAGAGTTGAACGTTTGACGCCTTTCCATTCATCTGCAAAGGGTCGAAAACGCGGCTGAGGAGCCATTCCTATGTTCGTCGGGGACATTCTGACCATGAATGCAGAGCGGTTTCCCTCCAAGGCAGCCCTGATCACGGAAGAAGGGACCGTCACCTATCAGCGTCTCGAGACCTCGGCGAATCGGATCGCCCATGTCCTCCTGAATTGCGGGATAGAACAAGGAGAACGGGTCGCGTTCATCGAAAAGACGTGTGCCGGCTGCATCGAGACCACCTCCGCCATCGTCAAGACCGGCGCGATCATGGTGAACATCAACAACCTCTACCTGTCCCATGAGGTGTCCACTGTCTTGAGGAACTGCGACCCGGCCGTTCTCATCTTCGGCGAGGAGCAAGACGGGCTGGTACACGGGATCAAAAAGGATTTCCCCAACATCAGACACTACTTCTGCATGGGATCATCGGACTGGGCCCCGGATCTCACGGCTGAAGCCAAAGACGCACCCGAGGGCAGGCCGGAGAATCCCGCATCCGAGGACGATGTATTCATCATCATCTATACCGGAGGCACCACAGGGGAGCCCAAGGGGGCCATGTACACCCACCGCGCTTTTTGGAGCAACCTTCTGGCCACGATCATCGACACCTACCAACAGGTGCACGACGACATCTGGATAGGACCTGTCCCCATGTATCACATCGGGGGGTATGGGACCCTGATGCGCATCCTGGTGATGGGGAACACATTCGTCTTGAAGGAGAAGTTCAATCCCTCCGACTACCTGAGCACCATCGAAAGAGAAAAGGTCACCGTTCTTTATGCCTACCCTACAATGATCAACGCTATGATCAACACACAGGACGCCCGACATTACGATTTGTCGTCCCTGCGGTTGGTCATTTACGGGGGCTCCCCCATTCCCAGGGCCACCCTTCAGAAGGCCCACTCCCTCTTTCAATGTGATTTTCTTCAGCGATACGGCGCCACAGAGTGTTGCGGCTCCGCCATCACGGTCCTTTCTCCGGAGCAGCACCGTCTGGCGCTCACCATAGGGGAGCAGTACAGGAACCGGTTGCAGTCCGCCGGCAAACCCAGCCTGGGCACCAAGATCCGGCTGTTGGACGAAAACGGATCCGTCATTGAAGAACCTGGAAAGGCGGGCGCTCTGGAGGCCCGGCTGGACGCACCCATGGAGGGGTACTGGCGGGAGCCGGAGGAAACGGCGCAGGTCCTCAAGGACGGCTGGCTGCGTCTGGGGGACATTGCAGAACGCGATGAGGACGGCTTCTACTATCTTGTGGATCGGGAAAAGGATATGATCATCAGCGGAGCACGCAATATCTACCCAAGGGAGGTGGAGGAAGTCCTGTATGCCCACCCGGCTGTTGAAGAGGCAAGCGTGATCGGCGTGCCTGACGACTACTGGGGGGAGGCCGTGAAGGCCGTTGTGGTCTTGAGGAACGGGATGATCGCGACCGAAGAAGAGTTGATTGATCACTGCAGGGAGCATCTGGCCAGCTACAAGAAGCCGAAGTCCGTGGATTTCGTGGGTGCCTTGCCCAAGAACCCGGGGGGAAAGATCCTGAAAAGAGAGCTTCGCAAGGGGTACTGGAAAGATTCCGAGAAGCTCGTTCATTGACGCATGGCGCCGCATCGTTTTTCCATACGGCAGAATGTAAAGGAAAACCAATGGCCATTTACCAATATGATCGGTTCAAGCCTGTCATTGGAGACGGGTGCTTTGTCAGCGATTCCGCCAGGGTCATCGGTGACGTGGTTCTGGGGGACGGCTGCTACGTGGGCCACGGAGCCGTTGTTCGGGCGGATCACGGAAGCATCCGTATCGGTGAGGGATGTGCAGTCGAAGAAAACGTCGTCATCCACGTGCGTGTGGGAAAGACCTGTGTCCTGGAAGAGCGGGTCACGCTGGGACATGGGGCCATCATCCACGGCGATCTCATCAAGTCGTTTGCCGTCGTGGGCATGGGTGCCGTGGTGGGCCGCGAGACAACGGTGGGCCGGTGGGCTGTGGTTGCAGAAGGCGCGGTTGTCTCCAAGGGTACGTTGGTTGAGGACGAGACTATTGTGGGCGGCATCCCGGCCAGGATGATCGGAAGGGTGCAGGCCAGGCACAAGGAGTACTGGCAGTGGGCCAAGGGAGTATACGAAGACCATGCCCGTGATTATGAGAAGAAATTCGTAAGACTTGATCTGAATGGGCCTTCGTGTTGAAGAAAACGCCTTGGAGGAGTTCTTCGCGCTACTGAGGCTGGAACCCATGGAGGAAAACCGATTCCGTGGCCGAAGCCAGGATCTGGGATACGAAACGATATGTGGACCGGTGAGTCCCGGCGGCTCATCGAAGATTCGACGCTGGGCAGTCAGAAATACCGGCTGCTGTCGGCTTGGAAATTGCGAGTGGGGTCTTACAGCCTATGGGGGCATAATCCCATGAAATTACAGTAAGATAGATTAAAAATGCTTTTTTGGAAATGAAACTCCGGCAAGCCAATCTGTTTCATGGGGTTCGTTGGGTCTCTCTTCTCACGGTATTCACAGACTTCCTTCATATTGTCTTCATAATGACATGCCAGCCTATACAGAAAATAGACGAATGTTCTTCGCTCTAAGGCTGTAAAATCTTCGAAACCATGAGATGCAGCATATCCCAAAGCGTTGATGGCTCAGTATTAAGCGTTTCAGATACAGGAGGATCCCATGAAACGACGATTCCACTGGGAGTTGGTTTTCGGAACCGTGGCCCTGTTCGCGATTACGGTCTGTTCGGGTTGCGCCGGCATGGGCAGGGCCGAGCAAGGGGCGCTCATCGGCGGGCTGGGCGGAGCCGCCGTGGGCGGTCAGCTCGGTCCGGACGACGGCCGGGGGGAGAACGCCCTCATCGGCGCCGGGATCGGGATGGTCCTGGGATACATGATCGGGAACGAGTGGGAGAAATACGACCAGAGGAGATTGGACCACACCCTGGAGACCGCACCGTCCGGGCGTTGCGCGGCCTGGGTGAACCCGGACACGGGGAACCGGTATGAGGCCACACCCAGGCCGTCCTACCGAAGTCACGGTCGAATTTACCGGGACGTCGAGATCGATGGCGTTGTGGACGGCCGGCGCGAGATCGTATACGCCAAGGCCTATCGTCGGTCGGACGGCACCTGGCAGCTCGTGCAGTAGAACGCCCTTGCTAAAGTCCAGCCGGCTGTTTCCACCCGCCGCTTGAGAGGACCACGGATCGTTGTCCACCATGGTTTTGCGGAAAAGCGGAAGGACAAGGTTGATGGAGGCGTAAAAAGCCCTTGGCCTTGAGATCTGCCCTCAGAATATCAATAGGTTATAGCGGTTCCAGCGGCGGGTGAGCGAGTTTTTGCGAATCCGTCAAAGTTGTCTTTGGCGGGGTGAAGAAACGGCTGCCTGGCCGGAAACCAAAGCCGGGGTCACTCAGGATATCGCAGCCGGATTGCCGTTGAAATCTGAGCGCGTTATCGATCAGAAACCTCACGACATCCAGGAGTCGGTGTTGATCGATGGGACGCTGGCGCGCTTTGAGACCGTCTACGCGGCTGCGGGCTCGGCAAAGGCCATCTTCGCGGTCCCGTACGAGACCCTGGTCGAAATCACCGGGGGAAGCGTCGCGGATCTGGCGAAAGAGTGAAGGGGGCTCCTCAGATCAGGGAGTCCCACGATGAAGCTGTGTGAAGCTCGTGGTCGAGGTGCTCGGGGTCAATGAACGTTCTCGGGGTCCGGCCTCTGGAGCAATCGGTGCACGGCCGCCGTCCGGTTGGAGACCCCGAGCTTCCGGTAGATGGACTTGAGGTGGTTCTCCACCGTGTACTCGCTGATGAAGAGCTGCTCGGCGATGTCCGCATTCCTGGCCCCACGGGCCAGGACCTGGACCACCTCCATTTCCCGCCGGGTGAGGCCCCGGTCCCGCAGGATCCCCTCCAGGCGGGTGACGCGTTCCTCCCCTTCCAGGAACAGCAGGAAGAGGGGCCCGCTTTCCGGGTCGCCGGCGAGGTGCAGCCTCAGCCGGATCCTCGGCCCGGCCCCGTCTGAGCCGAGATCCATGCGGCCTTCCCGCTCCACGGGCCCGGCGTGCTGCTCCCGGGCTGCAAGCATCTTCTTGCAGGGGCCGGAGACGGCCTTCTGCAACGAGGTGGTGCCGGGTTCGCCGTTGGGCGTGTTCAGGGCGGAGAGAAGGAGCTCGGCCTGCTCGTTCGTGTAGACGGGGTTCAGGAACCGATCCAGGACCACGAGGCCTTCCCAGGGCCTTTCCCGGAGGATCGCGGGGAGCACGGACTCGAGGGCGCGGCTCTTCTCCGAGGCGAGGGCGGCTTTCAGGGCGCCCGAGAGGTAGGGGGCGGAGGCGAGGGCCCGGCTCTTGTCGCGGGCGGAGAAGCCGCGGGCCCGGCGGCTTCGAAAGAGCGCCACCACGCCCAGCACCTGCCCGCCCGATTTCAGATGGATCGTCATCTGGTGGTGAATGGACTGGGGCTTCAGGAAGTCGTTGTAGTACTCCGTGCGGGTCAGCTCCCGGAAGGGGACGATGTCCTCCGTGGTGAGGACGTCCAGGACGCCTTGCGGTTTCTGTGCGGCGAAGACCCGGTAGAAGGGATCGATTTGCCAGTAGTACCGGCGGTAGTGGTGAAGGGCCCCGTCCTCGATGCCGCGCTGGACGATCCGCATGAAGCTCACGGGCTTGTCCGGGGACTCGGCCATGAAGAAGTTCCCCTTCTCCGCCTCCAGGTGCCTCTCGAAGAAGACCAGGGTCTCCCGCCGCACCTCGTCCACGTCGTCCAGCGTGAAGAGGTCCCGGCAGAACCCGTGGAGGATCCGGTGATCCTGGGCTGTGAGGCTCGACGAGACCATGGCGCACCCCCTTTCGCGGACTGTTGTCCCGAACATACCACAGTTTTTGCGATTTCCCCAACCTTGAAGGACCCACAAAAATGACGGATTCCCGTCATTGTCTCCCGGCGGAAAATCTGCTTAATGCTGTGTGGTGGAGAGGTGGTGAATCTTGACCCGAACCCGAGACGCAAAGGAGGGGGAGATGAACGGCCAGAACGACATCCTCGAGGCGTTGTATCGCCGCATGATCCTCGTGCGGTTCATGGAGGAGACCCACGACAGGCTCCTCAAGGAGGGAAAGATCCAGCTGATGGGTCATTTCGGGACCGGGCAGGAGGCCGTGGCCGTGGGCGTGACCGGCCCCCTCCGGCAGGAGGACATCCTGTTCGGGACCCACAGGGGGGTGGGCGAGTTCATCGGCAAGGGCATGGCGCCCAAGGACATCTGGCTGGAGTACATGGGCAAGAAGGACAGCCCCTGCCACGGAAAGGGCGGGCTGCACCTCTGCGACAGGGAACGGAACATCCCCGGGCTGGTGGCCACCCTGGGCTCGGACTTCTCCATCGCCGTGGGAACCGCCTTGGCCTCCAAGATGAAAGGGACCGACCAGGTGACCCTCTACTTCGTGGGCGAGGGCACCTGCAACCAGGCGGACGCCCACCCGTCCATGTGCATGGCTGCCCTCTGGAAGCTTCCCATCGTCTTTTCGGTGTGCACCAACCAGTTCTGCGAGCTCTCCTACATGTGCGACCACTACCCCACCGGCGATGTCGCGCCGCGGGCCGCCGCCTACGACATCCCCTTCGAAATCGTGGACGGCCAGGACATCGAGAAGACCTACGAGGCCACCAGGAAAGCGGTGGAGCACGCGCGGGGCGGCAACGGCCCCTACCTGGTGGAGTACAAGACCTATCGCATGGCCACGCACTTCTCCGGGGACCCGGGCACCTACGTCAACCGCGACGAGCTCGAGGAGTGGGGCCGGAGGGACCCCATCGTTCTCTGCCGGGAGATGCTCCTGGAGCGCGGCATCCTGTCCGAGGAGGAGGACCGGAAGCTGAGAGACGGGATCCAGGCCGAGGTGGACGAGGCCGTGGAGGCGGCCTTCGCCGCGCCCGACCCCGGAATCGAAGACCTGTTCAAGGACGTTTACTCCGGAGAGGGGGTGATCCAATGAGCAGAACCATCACGTTTTCGCAGGCCCTGAACGAGGCCATGGCCGAGGAGATGAGGCGGGATCCCGGCGTCTTTGTCATGGGGGAGGACGTCCGGGTGAGTGCCTTCGGGCAGACCGCCGGGCTGGTGGACGAGTTCGGCGAGGAGCGCGTCCTCAACACGCCCATCGCGGAGAACGCCATCACCGGGGCGGCCATGGGAGCCGCCATGAGCGGGCTGCGGCCCGTCCTGGAGCTCATGTTCATGGACTTCACCATGCTGGCCATGGACCAGCTCTGCAACAACCTGGGTCAGTGGAGGTACATCACCGGCGGGCAGTACACCATCCCCTTGACCATCCGGACCGCCTGCGGGGCCGGCATGCGCATGGGCTACGGACACTCCCAGTGCCTCCAGAGCCAGCTGATCCAGGCCCCGGGGCTGATGATCGTGGAGCCGTCCACCCCGTACGACGCCAAGGGCCTGCTCAAGGCCGCCATCCGGTCCGACGACCCGGTCATCGTGGTGGAGTCCAAGAAGCTCATCTTCGGAGGGGTGGAGGGCGAGGTGCCGGAGGAGGACTACACCCTGCCCTTCGGGGAGGCGGTCGTCCGAAAGGAGGGCAAGGACGTCACCGTGGCGGCGGTGGGGTTCATGACCTACGAGGCCCTGGGCGCCGCCCAGGCGCTGGCCGAGGAGGGGGTCGACGTGGAGGTGATCGATCTCCGCTCCATCGTGCCCATGGACAAGGAGACCCTCTTCGCCTCCGTGGAGAAGACCGGACGCCTCGTCACCGTGGAGGAAGGGCGAATCCGGGGAGGCATCGGGGCGGAGATCGCAGCCCTGGCCTCCGGGGAGTACTTCTCCCTGCTGAAAGCCCCGGTTCAGCGCGTGGCCGCGCCCATGGTGCCCATCGCCGGAAGCCCGGCCCTGGAGGACCTCTACCTCCCGAACAAGGACACCATCGTGCGGGCCGTCCGGCGGACCCTTTGACCCGGAAGCCCTGCGGGCCCCGCCGGCCGGGGTCCCGCAGGGCTGAATCCCCTTTCCTCAGCGTCCAAGGAGGTCGTCGAAGCCAATGGCAACGGAGATTCGCGTGCCCAAGCTGGGCATGGTCCAGTCCGACATCACCGTGATCGAGCTTTCCCGAAGCGACGGGGACGCCGTCGACAAGGACGAGAAGGTCGCGGTCATCGAGACGGCCAAGGTCTCCTATGATATCTACGCCCCGGCCGAAGGCAGGATCTTCTACCTGAAACGGGTCAAGGACAAGGTGGCCTCGGGGGACCTCCTGGGCGTGGTGGCCGAGAGCCGGGAGGCCTTCGAGCGGTTCACGGCCGGGCTTGCGCCCGAGGAGAAGAAGGCCCCGGAGGCCGCGCCGGCCGGGGCGCCGGAGCCGGAGGAGGACGCGTGGGGCGTGACCCTCTCCTTCGAGGAGGAGGGGCCGGCGGAGGCGAAGGCCCCCGCGCGCCCCGCCCCTGCTCCCTCACCCGCCCTGCCTCAGGTGGACCTCGAGGGCCGGAAGATCCTCGAGCGCATCCCCTTCCTGGGCATGCGGCGGGCCATTGCGGACAACCTGGTCGCGAGCCTTCAGACCGGCGCCCAGCTGACCATTGTCTCCAAGACGGACATGACCGGGCTCGAGGCGTTCCGAAAGGAGCTCGTCCTGGACTATCCGGACACCAAGATCACCTACGTGGACATGCTGGTCAAGATCCTGGCCTTTGCTCTGAGGGACTACCCCATTGTCAACGCCACCCTGGTGGGAGACGAGATCGTGGTGTGGGACGAGGTCCACATGGGGGTGGCCGTGGCCCTGGAGGACGGGCTGGTGGTGCCGGTGGTGCGAAACGCGGACCGGAAGGGGCTCGGGGCGGTGAGCCGGGAGATCAAGCGGCTCTCCCGGAAGGCCCGGCAGAACGAGCTCGGCCCGGATGACTACCAGGGGGGGACCTTCACGCTCACCAGCGGCGGCAAGGTGGAGACGGACATCATCACCCCGATCATCAACCCGCCCCAGAGCGCCATCCTGGCCGTGGGGAGGATCGCCCCCCAGCCGGCCGTGCACCAGGGGGAGCTCTGCATCCGGACCCTGACCCACCTCTGCCTGACGCACGACCACCGGATCATCGACGGGGTGCCGGCCTCCCTGTTCCTGGGCCGGGTGAAGGAGATCATCGAGAGCCCGGAGCTCTTCCGGAAGGTGCTGCGCTGAGACCGGCGCGCTGAGAGGAGAACACGCTTCGATGAAAACGGAGAGATGCGATCTGCTGGTGGTGGGCGGCGGTCCGGGCGGCTACACCGCCGCCATGAGGGCGGCGGTGAAGGGCCTTCGCGTGATCCTTGCGGAGAAGGGCCCCATGGGCGGCACCTGCCTCAACCGCGGGTGCCTGCCCACCAAGGCCCTGCTCGAGGACACGC
>JAIPEI010000143.1 GCA_021737245.1 Deltaproteobacteria bacterium
CAAGCTTCCCGTGACCCGGTATGCCGCTCTTTTCGCTCCGGGAGGAGGGACCGCGTTGTCCGCCGCTGCCGGGCCCGGTTGGGGGGGCGGCCCGACAACGAACCCGACCGGAAAGGGAAACGCTGATTTCAGTCAACTCAGTCAACGTCAACAACAGGAGGGCATTGAAGATGGACAAGTACGTATGTACGGTGTGCGGGTATGTGTACGACCCGGATGAAGGTGATCCGGACAACGGCGTCGATCCCGGAACCGCTTTTGCGGACGTACCGGATGACTGGACCTGCCCGGTCTGCGGGGCATCCAAGGACCAGTTCGAGAAAGAGTAGCACTCATCCACAAGCAAGGGCGGCGGGCCGATCCAGCCTTCCCGGGATCATTTTCATCTGCTTGCAACGCGGATCGGTCTCCGCCTTCATTTTTCCTTGCCCCTGCGTCAAGCCCCGGAGAAGTCCCGGGTCGCTCCCGCCCTGCGACACGGTTAAACCATCCCTTCGAATACCGGGAAACGCGTGACCTCGACCGGTTCCTGCAGGCCTTTTGCGCCGAGTATCGCCCGGAAACACGCACGCGTCCTTTCATCCTTGCCGATTCTGAGTTAAGATTCAGGGTATCAGTGGAAGAACCGTGACCGCTCCGGATGGAGCAGTGCTGGAATCCGGGAGAGATCAGCAAGCGGGTGGCCGGACAGCGCCTGAGGGAACACGAGATGAACGATCGAACACCAGGGGATGCCTCCCCGAACGAGAAAGCCGGCCCGGATGGGGAACCGGCGGAAGCCAGGGCCACGACCCGGGCGTCCGACCTGGAGGTCCCGCACGCGGCCTGTATCCTGGAGACGCCGCCCGATCCCTGCACCGTCGTGATTATCGGCGCCTCGGGCGACCTCACCGCGCGAAAGATCGTGCCGGCCTTATACAACCTGTACCGCAACAAAGGACTGCCCGAGTCCTTCGCCGTGGTGGGATGCGCCCGGTCGTCCCTGGACGACGACGCCTTTCGGGAAAAGATGGAGACAGCGGTCGAGGGGGCGCCCCTATCGGACGACATGGAATGGGCATCCTTCGCTCCGCACCTGCTGTACCGGATCGTGGACTACGAGGAGCCGGAAACGTTCCGGCGCTTGGCCGACGAGCTGCAGAAGGTGGACGAGGCCTTCGGGACCCCGGGCAACCGCATCTTCTACCTGGCCATTCCCCCCAAGCTTTACCGATCCGTTGCCCGCTCGATCGGGCGGGCGGGCCTGGCCCGGGAGAAGGAGGACGGAAGGCGATGGTCCCGGATCGTGGTGGAGAAGCCGTTCGGTCACGACCTGGCCTCCGCCGCGGATCTGGACGCGGTTCTCCACGAATCCTGGGAGGAGCACCAGATCTATCGGATCGACCACTACCTGGCCAAGGAGACCGTCCAGAACATCCTCATGTTCCGCTTCGCCAACGCGATCTTCGAGCCGGTCTGGAATCGCCGCTACATCGAGTCGGTGCACATCACGGCGGCCGAAACCCTCGGGGTGGAGCATCGCGCCGGCTACTACGACCAGGCCGGAGTTCTGAGGGACATGTTTCAGAACCACATGATGCAGCTCCTCTCCCTGACGGCCATGGATCCCCCCTCCCTGTTCGAGGCCGACCGGGTCCGGGACGAGAAGGTCCGGGTGTATCGATCCCTTCGTCCCTTTCCCGTGGACCGCATCGAGGAGTTCCTGATCCTCGGCCAGTACGGGGCCGGTACCGTGAGGGGAAAGCGGGTGCCGGCCTACCGTGACGAACCGGGGGTGGACCCCCACTCCCTGACCCCCACCTTCGCCCGCATGAAGGTGTTTCTGGACAACTGGCGATGGCAGGGGGTCCCCTTTCACCTGACCTCGGGGAAGCGGTTGGCCCGGAAGCTCACAGAGATCCGCATCCGGTTCAAGGAGGTTCCCCACTCCATGTTCCGCGGAACCCTGGGAGAACACATCACGACGAACGAGCTCGTCCTCGGGATCTACCCGGAGGAGAAGATCACCCTGACTTTTCAGACCAAGAACCCCGGAGCAAGGCTGTGCCTGCGCACCGTGACCATGGATTTTCACTACCACCAGAACTACTCGGGCCCCATGCTGGAGGCCTATGAGAAGGTCCTCCTGGACTGCATGGTGGGGGATCACATGCTCTTCTGGCGGCAGGACGGGGTGGAGCTCTGCTGGACGTTCCTGACCCCCATTCTCGAGCAATGCGAAACCTGCGGAGAGCGGGCCGAGCTGCTCTATCCCTACGACTCCGGCACCTGGGGACCGAAACAGGCCCGGGAGAGGGCCTGAAGCCCGCGGCCGGCGATCAAGGCTGCGCCTGCACCGTTGGGAACGGGTTCATGAGGACGAAGCCGGTGGGGCGCGGTCGCAACGGCAAGGTACACGGCGCTGCGCGACATGCTCACCCGAAGATCGTGAAGCGGCTACGCAGGGAGGTCTGACGGGAGAAGGGAAAAGGAGGGATCATGGGAACGCGCAGGACGTTTCTGAGACAGATGCTTTGCATGGCGGGCGCCGGCGCCCTGGCCTGGGCGGCAGGGATCGCCAGGGTGGTCGCCGGAGCGGCGAAAACCATACTACCCAGGGGCACGCCGCTAGAGAGCCTGAGAAACCGCAACCCGGCCGAGCTGGACACGAGCAACCTCTCCGTGACGCCGCTGGACGATTTCCAGACCATGGGCCTCACGGACCACCGCGTGAACCTGGAGAACTGGCGTCTGGAGATCGCGGGCAGCGTGGCTGCGCCCCTCAGGCTCACCTACCAGGAGCTGCTGGCCCTTCCCGGGCTTGAGCGTGCCGTGCTTCTCATCTGCCCGGGCGTGTTCGTCCAGCACGGCCTGTGGGCCGGATTTTCCCTGGGTCCGCTCCTCGTTCGAGCGGGTGTGAAAGGGAACGTATCCCGAATCACCGTACAGGGTCCCCTGGGCCGATATGTCAAGACGGCAAGCTTTCCCCTGGAGGATGTCCGGTCCGGACGCGTCTTTCTCTGCCATCACGTGAACGGCGAGCCCCTGCCCGTGAAGCACGGCTATCCCCTGCGGGTTGTGGCGGAGGGCTACTACGGGTATGACTGGATCAAGTATGCGTCGCGCATTCGAGTGGAGTAGCGGTATCAAGATCTTTCAGGACAGATCCGACCTGTCCCGGTCCCTGGCGGAGCTCGTGCTGGACGCGGCGGAACGTTGCGTAGAGGCACAGGGGCTTTTCACGATCGCCCTCTCCGGCGGATCGACGCCCCGGGAAGCCCATCGGCTCCTGGGCCGGGAGCCGATATCCCGGGCCTTTCCCTGGGACCGGGCCTGCTTCTTCTGGGTGGACGAGCGCTGTGTCGCGCCGGCCGACTGGGCCAGCAACTACGGGAACGCCCTGAGGGATTTTCTGGGACAGGTTTCCCTCCCGCCCGAAAACGTCTTTCCCATGCCGGCGGAGCTTCCCCCCCTTGAGGGGGCCCGAGCCTACGAACGGGTCCTGTCCCGCTTCTTCGATCCTCCCCCCGGATCCTTCCCGCGGTTCGATCTGACTGTCCTGGGCCTGGGAAGCGACGGGCACACGGCCTCTCTCTTTCCCGGGCATCCCGCCCTCGACGAAACCAGGCGGTTCGTCGTTCCGGTTCGGGGCGGCGACCCCTTTATGGACCGGCTCACCCTGACCCTTCCGGTCCTGAACCACGCCGCCAGGACGGTCTTCATGGTTGCGGGCCGGGACAAGGCCGACGCGGTGCGAGCCGTGCTCGACCTGGAGGACCCCCGGCTTCCCGCCTCGCGGGTCTCCGGAAACCGGGCGTGGCTCGTGGACGTGGAGGCGGCCACGAAGCTTTCGCGGCGGAACGGCCTGGATACGCCGAGACAGGAGGGCGCGCATTGAACGGCGAAACAAAACCTGTCCTTGTGCTCGCAGGGGACGTGGGCGGCACCAAGACGAACCTCGCCTTATTCGCCTGCGATGAGAAGGGGACGAGGATACGGGCGGAGGCGACCTTCCCCAGCGCAAGGGCGCTGAACCTCTCGGCGCTGGTGGCTCGATTCGTGGAGAACCACCCCGCGCAGGTGTCGGCCGCCTGCTTCGGCATTCCGGGTCCGGTGATCCGGGGCCGGAGCCGCACCACCAACCTTCCCTGGGTGGTGTCGGAAGACGAGCTGAAAGCCCGATTCGGCTGGTCCCGCGTCTACCTTCTCAACGATCTCTCCGCCTCGGCCCACGGCGTTCCGACCCTGGACAGGCGGCGTTTCTCCGCCCTGAACCGGATCCGAATCAAGCCGGATCAGCCCCGTTCACTGCTGGCCCCGGGTACGGGGCTCGGAGTGTCCATCATGATCGGCCGTGGGGACACCCTGAAGGTGCTACCGTCGGAGGGCGGGCACGTGGACTTCGCTCCCTCGGACGAGGACGAGGTGGACCTGTGGCGCCACCTCCGGAGCCGGTTCGGCCACGTGAGCATCGAGCGGATCCTCTCCGGACCGGGGCTCCTCAACATCTACGCGTGGCTCCGGGACTCCGGCCGGCGGTCCGAGCCCCGGTGGCTCGCCCGCCGGCTGGAGCAGGAAGACGGGCCGGCCGCCATCACCCGGGCGGCGCTCGAGCGGGACGAGCCCCTCTGCAGGGAGACCCTTCTCCGATTCGTTTCCATCCTGGGCGCCGCGGCGGGGAACGTGGCCCTCACGGCCATGACCACCGGGGGGGTCTACCTGGGAGGGGGAATTCCTCCCAAAATTCTTCCGATCCTGAAGGAAGGGGCCTTCCTGGAGACGTTTGCGAACAAGGGACGGTTCAGACCGCTCGTGGAAAAGATCGGCGTCAGGGTCATCATGGACGAACGGACCGCCCTGAAGGGCGCGGCCCGCTTCGCCTTCGAACGGCTCGAAGCGGAACGGCGGGCGCCGATCACAACGGCAGACGAAAGGAGGCGATGATGACCGATCAGTCCGGGAACCCCGACAAGCTGTATGTGCTCTGGACCAGCGGCGACCGGGAGGTCGCCCTCAAGATGGTGTTCATGTACACGAGGAACTCCAGGCTCAAGGGCTGGTGGGACGAGGTGGCCCTCATCATCTGGGGACCCTCGGCCGTCCTCCTGTCGCAGGACGACGAGCTCCGCAGGGAGGTCGCCGACATGCGGGATGCCGGGGTCGAGCTTCTCGCCTGCCGCGCCTGCTCGGACGCATACGGCGTCACCAGGCAGCTCGAGGCGCTCGGAGTGAGCGTGATCTACATGGGAGAGCCCCTCACGGAGCTCCTGAAGCAGGGAGCGCGTCTCGTCACCTTCTAGACGAGAGCGGCCCGGCCCTTTCTCCACGCCGAACATCCATCGGCAGGCGCGGAAGGGAGCCGGGCTAGAAGCGCCCCTCGGACTCCTCCTTCCCTTTCCACGCACGATCCGGGTCCGGCACGAAGGCCAGCCCGTGCTGCTGGGCCACGATCCACCCGCCGGGCACGGGCGCCCTGTGAATGGTCCTCGTGATGTTGGTGCTCAACTCCTCCCAGTCGAGGGACACCGTGGCCCCCTGGTCCTGACCTCTATACGCGGCCCGGGCCGGCGGAGGAAACAGGTCAAGACCTCTTTCGGCCAGCAGCCCCAATGCGAAGCCCGCAGCGAGCGCCGCCAGGATCGATACCGTGGTGAACCGCTTCCTTCTCATGATCCGCCCTCCATGCTTGGGGTTCGATGCATGCCGGGAGCCTGGTCCGGCGCAACGCGCCCGCCCCCCCGGGACCTTTACAGTCTGCCCTGAACGGATCGGAATGTCGAGCCTCTTGAACTCTTGAAGGAGATTGCGGGGCGGTCGCCGGCCGGCGCGGGGCGGACACGCTACCCCTTCTCGACCATGCGCTGGAGGTCCAGGGCGTCGAGGGCCGCGAACCCGGACTCGTCATTGTCGAAGTAGCAGAAAACCTCCCGGCCCTGATCGGCCCAGGCGTGAATGGCGCCGGCCCAACCCGCAAGGCCTTTCTTTCCGTATCGTCCCCTGTAGGCCCCGTCGGGACCGTGAAGCCTGATGTAAACGAAGTCCGCCGTGATGTCCTTCGGCGAAAGAGTCCCCGCGAGCTCGTACATGCAGAAGGCCGCCCCGATCTCGGTGAGGGCGTCGAGCGCCCTCGGATCGAACCAGGTGGGGTCCCGGAACTCGAACACGTACCGCCGTCCCGACGGAAGGGCCTCGAGAAAGTCGTACAGCCGGTCCGGGTTGAAGCCCCATTTCGGGGGAAGCTGAAACAGGATGGGACCCAGCTTGTCCTTCAAGACCCCGATGGCCTGAAAAAACGGGGGGAGGGTTTTCCCCGGATCTTTGAGCTTTTTCATGTGGGTGATGTAGCGGCTCGCTTTCACGGAGAAGACGAAGTCCCCGGGAACGGTGTCGCGCCATGAAGCCAGGCTTTCCCGGGAAGGGAGCCGGTAGAAGGTGTTGTTGATCTCCACGGTGCGGAACCGTTCGGCGTAGTACCGGAGGAAGCCTTTGCTGGAAAGGTCCTCCGGGTAGAACGGTCCCTTCCAGTGATCATACTGCCATCCTGACGTTCCGATCAGCACCTGGGGCGTGTTCCGAATCATTCCATCTCCTCTTAGTCCTCGGCCTGTCCCGCCTCCCCGGCCTTGATCAAGGCCAGTCTTGTGAAAAACGGACCCGTGAGCTCAAAGAAGACCGTTGTGCCAATGACCAGCGGGATGAAGGTTCCTTCGAGCTCGGGAAAATGGTTCGCGGCCACAAGGGCCATACCCAGCGCCACGCCTGCTTGAGGCGTAATGGCCATGCCCATGTACCTCCGGATCGATTCTCCCGCCCCGCTGATCGTTCCGCCGGCATACGCGCCGGCCACGAGCCCGACCACCCGGAGGATGATGTAGATCACACCGGCGAGCCCGATCTTGGGCAGCTCTTCGACATGCAGGCTGGAGCCGGCAAAGACGAAGAAGAGGATCATGATCGGCCACTCGAACTCCCGGATGGTCTTGAAGGCCCGTTCCGTGTGCCTGGAGGTGTTTGCAACGACGGCGCCCATCATCATGGTTGACAGGATGAAGGAGGCGTCGGTGAGCTGCGCCACCCCGCCGCAGATGAACATGAAGCCCAGGGCCTCGGCCTGCATGGGCTCCCCGCCCCGTATGTGATCGGTGAGCCACCCCGCGGGCAGGCCCATGAGGGTTCCGATCAGGATCGCCCCGCCGAACTCCCAACCACCGCGATAGAGGGCCTCCATGGTCCCGCTGTGCCCGCTCAAGGCATTGGCCGCGGCCAGGAGGATGGAGAAAACGATCAGCCCCCAGGCATCGTCGATGGCCACGATGCCGAGAAGCGTGTCGGTGTAACGGCCTTTGGCGTTCAGCCCCTCGACCACGTTGGTCACGGCGGCGGGAGCAGAAGCCGGCGCAATGCCGGCCAGGACCAGCGCAACCTCGACACGGACGCCGAAGAGCACCAGTCCGGCGAACACCAGCAACGCCACGCCGACCACCTCGAAGACCGAGATCCAGAAAACCTCCCTGCCGAATTCCCTGAGCGCCGAAAGGGAGAGCTTACATCCCAGAATGAACCCGATCATCAACAGGGCGATGTTGGAGAACAGCGTGTACCAGCGTTCATGACCTTCGGGCAATAGATCGAACCCTGACGGGCCCAGAGCGACCCCGCAGAGGATGAGCAGCGTCACCCGGGGGATGTGCAGCTTCGGGCTGAGATAGTTGGCCAGGAGCCCCAGGATCAGAAGGACGCCGATGGTCAGGAGTATGATGCTGGTCGCTTGCGTCATTTTCCACGGTCGGAGCGGTTCAATCAAAAACCTGAACAGAACCGAAGCGGTTTCGATTCATCGCCTCCCATATCATGAAAATTCAAACCGGTATATCCGGCCCATCCTGTATTTTTTCCCGGAAACGCAGCGGGGTTTTCCTTGCGGATTCGATCGATCCGGCATGAAATCCCTACCGCCTTCACCGCGCCAAGATGGGGGATTCCCCTCATTGATCCAAGCACCGGGAATGAATAGAGAATAGGGCAAGGTGCTCGACGTGTTCCGACGGAGGCCTTAAGAACGCTGACAGGACAGGAGGATTTTCCATGATGTCAAGAGCGATCATGGCGCTGCTGCTCTCGGTCTCTTTGATCGCGGTTCCGGAGGCGGAGGGTCTGGACGGAACCGACCGCTACGACAGGTTCTTCGCCAAGTATACGAAGAAATTCTTCGGTTCGGGATTCGACTGGCGCTACTTCAAGGCGCAGGCACTGGCCGAGTCCGCCATGCGGCCCGACGCCCGTTCCCCGAAGGGCGCCGTGGGAATCATGCAGCTGATGCCCGGGACCTTCGAGGAGGTGGTCCGGGAAAACCCCTGGATCAAAAGAGACATTCATGATCCGGAGTGGAACATTGCGGCCGGGATCTGCTA
>JAIPEI010000144.1 GCA_021737245.1 Deltaproteobacteria bacterium
GCCAATCGTCCTGCCTCGCACGGTCACCGGCTCGCTCATCCTTGCCTCCAATCTCTGCTGTTTGGCAAGGATATAGTCGAACCGATTTACGAACGCAAGCCCAAAATGCGCTCGCTCTCAGAAACACGTAATGCTCCCCAGAAGAACCGTCGGAAGCCGGGTCGATCCAGGGGGATCTCCACGAGCTGAAGGTCCGTGCTTTTCCGTTTGGACAACCGAGCGCCCCTCCCCTTATCCTCCCATGCTCAGGGCCCGGTGGAGATCCATCACGATTCGCTTCGAGATACGCTCCATGGCCCGGCTCATGGCCTCGCTGACGGACTTCGGGTTCCTTCGCACGCAGGGCTCCACCTCGCGGTAAGCGTTCTGGTGAAGCACCCTGCGGCTCACGTCCGGTTCCCCTTCGGCGATCAGGGTGACGCTCAAAGCCAGCACGGCCTCCCACTGCTCCGGGCCGTCCCGCTCGTAGAACTCTTCCACGATACCCTCCAGAACGCAGGACGCGGAAAACCGGGTATCCTGCGGCAGGACGGCCCGGAAGAGGCCGGACTCCCGAAGGTCGCGTGCGAGGAAGTATCCCACCATGTCTCCCGGGTTGGCCCGCCACCGATGGTAGTTGTATGTGTTCCGCTCGAACGCGCTCTCGCGGTAGACGATCCGGTCCGTGTTGTAGGCAGGAGCCACGCTGAACCGCTCCAGGCGGATCACCGCCTGAACGGGCTCCAGCGCCTGGAAGGCAGGGGCCTCATACTCGAGCACATAGTAATCGACCCGATCCTGCGGCTTTCCCATGCCGGAGCAGCCCCCCGCCGCGATGGCCAGGACGATCCCCCACACCCATAACCGCTTTGTCTTTCTCATGACCGTATCCATCCTTTCAGGGAGTCTTCAGCCGCTCCCGGGCTCGTTCCCGGGTTTCCGCCCGATTCCTCTAGGGTTCCGGCTCCACCTCGCGGCGGGGAGGCGGATCGCCGAACAGCAGCTCGGAAGGCTGGTCAGCCAATGTCTGGGTGACCCGCTCAAGATTCTCGGAGGCGCTTTGCAGATTCTGGGCGGTGTGGATCAGGTAGCGCCTGAGCTCGGCGATGGACGCGTCGGTGCGCCCGGCCACGTCGGTCCCCTTCTCCATGAGCCGGTTGGCGCTCCCCATGGCCCGCGCGAAATCATCCAGCGCATTCATGATGGTCGTACGCTTCTCGCTCACGATCTCATCCACTCGGGAGAGGGCGGTGTCCGCCGTGGTCACCGTACGGTCTGCATTCCCGAAGAGCTCGTCCATGGAAACGACGGCGTCTTCCACGGAATCGACGATTCGATTCCACCGCTCCGGATCCAGGATGCGGTTCACGTCCTGCATGGTCTCCCGGATGCCCTTGGAGAGCTCCTTGACCTCGGCGTGGGCCACGCCCTGGTTGACCCTGCCCAGGGCGTCCGTGGCCGAGTCGAGGGTCGTCTTGATCCGCGCCGAGATCCCGCCGAGATCGAGATCCTTGACCTGATTGATCACGTCGTCGATCCCCTGCATGATCTCGCTGATATCGGAGGGTTTGGAAGGGATCACGTGGTGCGGGGTCGGGAAGTCGAGCTTCAGCGTCTGGATTTGCTCCCCCGCCTCGATCCGGTCGAGCTCGACGAACATGAGTCCCGTGATGCCCACGTTCTTGAGCTGGGCCACGATGTTCTCCTCGATCTTTTCCACGCCTTCGATCTTGAGCACCACCTCGATCAGCTTGGAGTCCGGGGCCACCTCGATATTCTCAACGCGCCCGACCGAAACCCCGCGATACTTCACGGGGGAATCGACATCCAGACCCTGCACGGATTCATTGAAGTAGGTGACGTACAGATCGCCTTTCTGGAACAGGCTCGACATGCCGATCATGAGAATCCCGAACAGGGCGATGCCCATGCCCACCAGGACGAACAGACCGACGCTGAACTTGGTTTTCTGTGACGCCATGAACGATCACCCTCCAGGCCCGGGACTCAGGCTTCGGCTCGGCGGTTGAAGAACTGTTTCACGAATCGGTTCTGGCTGTGCTCTCGAAGATACTCGGGATCCCCCTCCGCGATGATCCCTTTTACCCGCTTGTCGAGCATGATGACGCGGTGAGCCACCGCGAAAATGCTCGCCAGCTCATGGGTTACGATCACCATGGTGGTCCCGAGGTTTCGATTGAGTTGAATGATCAGGTTGTCCAGCCCGGCCGAGGTCACGGGATCGAGGCCCGCCGACGGCTCGTCGAAAAAAAGGATCTTCGGGTTGAGCGCCATGGCCCGGGCCAGGCCCGCCCGCTTTTGCATCCCTCCGCTGATCTCGGATGGGAGATGGTTTTCGAAGCCGTCGAGCTGCACCAGGCCCAGCTTCATCTTGATGAGAGCCGCCATGGAGTCAGGCGGAAGATCCGTGTACTCGCCGATGGGAAGACCCACGTTCTCGGCCAGGGTCATGGAGCCGAAAAGCGCACCGCCCTGGTAGCTGATCCCGATCTTTTGAAGGATCCGGTGAAACGTCTCCTCGTTGCACCTCGAGATGTCGTCCCCGTCGATGATCACCTCTCCGGTCATGGGAGGGATGAGGCCGATCAAGTGCTTGAGAAGTGTGCTCTTTCCGCATCCGCTGCCTCCCAGAATGACGAAGATCTCACCCTCGTGGACATCGAAGGAGACGTCGTGAAGGATCACGGCATCCTCTCCGTATCCCGCGGTCAGGTTCCTGACCTTGATGATCGCGTTACGCGTCATAAAAAATTGGTGTCTCCCGCCTCTTTGTCTTCCCTAACTTTCCCGACTCTCACTCTCATATCTTTCTTTCTTTATCTTTTTTTCCTCTTTCCTCTCACCTCTTTCCTCTCACCTCTCATCTCTTTGTCTTTTCCTTTCCTCTCGCCTCTTTTCTCTCGGCCTTACCCCCAGTACACCCGGATCACGGCGAAGATCGAATCCGCCAGGATGATCAGGAACAGGCTGCTCACCACGGCGGACGTGGCGGCCTGTCCCACGGAGTCCGCACCTCCCCGGACCTGGAACCCCCTCAGGCAGCCGACCCAGACGATGAGCATGGCAAAGACCCCGCTCTTGACGAAGCTCCACACGATGTCGCGAAGCTCAAGGAACCGGATCGTTTCATTCATGTAGGCACTGGGGGTGAGGTCCAGCATGAACACGCCCACCAGCATGCCCCCGGCGATGGAGAACAGGTCGGAGAACATGGTGAGAAGCGGGACCATCACGGTCGCCGCGATCAGCTTGGGCATCACCAGGAACCGCGTCGGGTCGAACCCCATGGTGAACAGGGCGTCCACCTCTTCGGACACCTTCATGGTGCCGATCTCCGCCGCGAACGCGGAACCGGAGCGTCCGGCCACGATGATCGCCGTCATCACGGGACCCAGCTCCCTCACCATGGCCACGGCCACCAGGGAGGCCACGTAGATGTCCGCGCCGAACTGCTTCAGCTGCACCGAGGACATGAAAGCGAGGATCATGCCGAGGAGCATGCTGATCAGCCCCACGATGGGCAGGGCATCGAACCCGGTCTTCTGCATGGTGAGCAGGGTTTCCTCCCTGCGGAGCGACCGGGGTTGGAGGATGACATGCACCAGGGCCAGGCACACGGATCCGAGGAAGGAAACCATGTACCGCATGTCATTGGCCTGGTCGATGGCGGCGCCGCCGAGACGCTCGAACACGTTCGGCTTGGGTTTTTTGGCCAGCACCACGTCCCGGCGGGCCTTGTCGAACTGGAACACGGTGAGGACACGCTGGATGTTCTCACTCGCATTCTTGAGATAGAACCCGCCCTTGGACGATTCCATCTCCTCCCGAAGCTCCAGAAGGACCAGGGAGCCGAAATCGTCCATGTAGCTCACCTCCCCGAGGTCCACCGTCAGGGAGGGAGGGACTCCCTGAGCGAGCAGGGCCCGGGCCCCCCGGATCATATCTCCGGCCCGGTCCGCGTCCATTCGACCTTGAATGGCAAGGATTACGCCCCCGTCATCCCGGCGTTCCACCTGGAATGAGGAGGGCAGCATGTTTTTCCGGTTCTTCATGGGCCTGTACAGGGCGGCTGGGCGCCTTCGAAATGATTCGTTTTCAGTAATCGCTTTCGCAGGGCTTTCATCGATCAGGGTTCCTTGAACCGAAACAGGGCCAGACCCTCCTCGTCGATCCCGTAGTCGGTCTCCAGCTTCTCCGTGTCCATCTGAAACAGGAGCCAGCCCAGAAAACGACCGTTCCGCTTCATCTCGAACGCGACCTCGATCCCGCGGTACCCCATAGGATGCTCGCGGCTGACGCGATACAACGTGAGCACCCGATGGATCGAGTCCTTCGGCCCTTGAAACGGAATGCCGGCATAGCTGTTCCCAACCATGTCCTCCAGCTCTTCATCGTCCATCTCGACGTTGTAAGCGTTGAAAACGCGCTTCTCATCGTTCAGGAGAACCAGACCCAGGTAGGGGGTCACCTCGGTCTCCTGGACCTCGAAAAACTCCCGCATGAGCTTGCCGGTTTTGGCCCGGTCATCGGTCTCGAAGGCGTCGATGAGTAGGGAGCGGAGCAGCATGAAGTCCTTGGCCAGCAGGTTCTTCAACTCCTGTCTCTTCGTGTCCACCGGAAGGTACCCCTTGGTGAAGTAGGGGTACCCCACAAAAACCCCTCCGGCCACGAGGCCGGCGAGCAGGATCAGGGGGATCACCCAGTTTCGGATCCTGCGGTATCTTCGCTCCATCTTCCGGGCGTCCGTGACGTCCCGGCCGATGGAGAGAACTCCCTGAAAGTTGTGGTGGCCGTCATAGAGCACATTCATGCTGGTGGAGATGTAGCGCAGCCCTTTCTGGGGGTGCTTCACCCTCAGAACGCGCTCCTGCACGGCGAACCGCTCCTGCACCTCGGACAGGTACTCGCGGTACCGTTCGGGGTCTTCGTAGATCTCCTCCACGGAGCGGTGCCGCATGTCGTCCCAGTCCCGGCCGTAAAGCTTGGTGGCGGCGGCGTTCCACGACAGGATCTTTCCCTCCCTGTCGGTGAGAACCACCGCGTCAGGCAGCTGATCGTAGAACTCGTTGAGCCCGTAAACAACCTGGCTCGTCTCGTCGAGCCGCTTGGCCAGGTATCGGCTGATCTCCCACACGACCTCGGGACTGTCGCTCAGGATCGCCTTAATCCTGTCGGGCGGGATGACAACGGCCTTGACCCTGGTCCGGGCCTTCACCGTCGCGGTGCGCCTGGACTCCAGGAAAAGGCTCATCTCCCCGAACAGGGCCCCTTGCTCGCGGATCTCGGAGATCTTCTTCTGGCCCTTGAGCACGTCCAGCTCCCCGGACACCAGAATGTAGAGGTCCTTGCTGGCATCGTTCTCGAGGAACAGGATCTGCCCCGCCTCGAACTCCCGCTGGTACTGCTTCATGTCCGGGTTGTTGATCAGGTGGTCCAGCATGGCAAGGCACCGCCTTTCCCTGGTTTTCGCTGCATCGATCCCTGAGTGAAGCCGTGGGCGTCGGGGCGACCCATGAGGCGACGCCCGCGGGGGGCCCGCGGAGCCCCCTCTGCGGAAACAGGCCGGATTCCCTTGTCTTGGGAGCTCCCGAGGAGGGAGAACGACAGGGCGAGTATAGGGAAACGGCGTCAGGGAGTCAAGAAAGACAAGAGCCTTTCGACTGTGAGCTTTCGATGTGATATGGCGGGCTTCGATCCACCTGGACCTCCCCCGGGATCGGGGCCGGGTCCGGATGGCGGACCGGGGTCACTTCACCTTGAGGAGGTTGTTCACCTTCTTGACGCCCAGGGTCTCCCGGGCGATCCGCCCGGCCCGCTCACGCTGCTCCGGAACGTTCACGGCCCCCGTCAGGGTAACCTCGCCCTGAAAGGTGTCCACGCTGATGGCAAAGCCCTGGAGCACTGAATCCTTGATCAGCTTGGCCTTGACCTTTGTCGTAATCGTGCCGTCGTCCACCACCTGGCCCGCGCTCCGGCCGGCCGGCGTGGCGCACGCGGCCAGGGTGAGAGCAAACGCCAGGCAGCACACAATCGCCACACACTGCTTGAACCTTGTCTGCATCCTCAGTCCTCCTCGTCTTGGTCTCATGGGATCCTCAGCCGGACACCGGACCGAATCTCATTGAAGATCAATCTACCGGAAAGCGCCGGACCGGTCAACAAAAGGAGGGCCGTAGAAGCACCGTGTCTCGCGTTTCGGACTGGAAACCGGATTCGAACCCGCGGCGGCGATTTGCGTGCCGTTTCGAGTTGGGATATGATGGAAACGGTTCTCATCCGGACAGGTCTTAAACGACAACCTGCCGATTTTCGCTTTGATTCCAGCCCGCCCCCATTGGGGTCGGAGGAAAGGAGTCACACCATGAAGAGCCGAATCGCCGAAGCCCTGAAGCTCAAGCACGCCCCGGTCGCCCTGATCTGGACCGACGAGATCCCGGAAAACGCCATGCAGTTCAAGGAGGGCAAGTGGGGGTGCGTCATGTGGCTGGTCTCGGCGGCGGCCAAGGGAAAGACCGCCGCCGCCGACCGGAAGACCTTCGGATGCTTCGGCGGGGGCGTGGGCCTGGGGTTCGGCAACCGGTATCTTAACTTCCCCGGCGGTGAGGAGGGTTTCTGCCGCTTCCTTTCCTCGGGAAACCTGGAGACCGAGGAGGGACGCCGCGTAGCCGAACAGGTCAAGCCTTTCATGCGCGAGGAGTCCTACGACAACTTTCTGCACGGAGAGCGGTACGTGGAGACCCCGGAGAAGGTCCGCCGTTTCATGGAGAGCCTGCCCATGCGCGACATACCCGCCGAATACGTTCTGTTCAAGCCGTTGGACGCGGTGGACCGGGAGCGCGAGAACCTGCGCACCGTCGTCTTTTTCGCCGACGCGGACCAGATCTCGGCCCTGGTGGTGCTGGCCAACTACGGCCGGGGGGACAACGAGAACGTGTCCATCCCCTACGCCGCGGGCTGCCAGACCCTCGGCATCTACCCCTATCAGGAGGCGGAGCGGGAGAGACCGAGGGCCGTGGTGGGGCTCACCGATCTCTCGGCGCGCCTCTACGCCCGAAAACAACTGGGGGACGGTCTCCTGACCTTTGCCGTGCCTCCGGCCATGCTCGACGAGATGGAGGGGAACGTGGAAGGGTCCTTCCTGGAGCGCCACACGTGGCGGGCGCTGGTGCAGGCCAAAGAACCCTCGTAGGCCCCTACCCGTCCTCCGGGGTGAACGCCACCACGTCGTCGATGCGTGCGGAGTCGGTCAGGATCATGGCCAGCCGGTCGATTCCCAGGGCCATGCCCGCGGCGTCGGGCATGCGGCCCAGGGCCTCCAGAAAGGCCTCGGGGATGGAAAACGTCCTGCGGCCCAGCCGTTTCCGTTCCTCGACATCCCGTTCGAACCGCTGCCGCTGCTCCTCCGGGTCCGTGAGCTCGGAGAACCCGTTGGCGATCTCCAGCCCGCCCAGGTAGAGCTCCACCCGCTCGCACACCTCCGGTGCGTCCGGCTTCAACCGCGCCAGGCTCGCCATGGAGGCCGGGTAGTCGTGAAGGAAGGTGGGTCTGGGGGTGCCCAGCCGGGGCTCCACATGAACCACCAGGTCCTCCTCGAACCGGCCGGCCGGCATCGCCCTTTCCAGCGGTTCCGGGGCATGGCGGTCAAACGCCTCGGCCACGGTGATCCGATCCCACGGCCCTTCCAGGTCGATCTCCCGCCCCTGATACCGTATGGACGAGGAACCGAGATCCCGTGCCGCGGTCCGGATCATGACCTCGCACGTCTCCATGAGCCCCCGGTAGTCCGTTCCGGCGCAGTACCACTCCAGCAGGGTGAACTCCCGCAGGTGGCGATCGCCCCGCTCCCGATCCCGAAAGCAGTGTGCGATCTGGAAGATCCGGGGATGGCCGGCTGCGAGGAGCCGTTTCATGTAAAGCTCGGGCGAGGGATGCAGCACTCCGTGCGCCGTCTCGATGAAGCGGATGTGCGCCTCCGGGATCGGCGCCGGGACGAGGTGGGGCGTCTCCACCTCCAGATAGCCTCGTTCGAAAAAAAACCCCCGGATTGCCGCAAGCATGCTTGCGCGCAGATGGAGGTTTCGCTTCTTTCGAGGGGGGAGATCCACCGAGCCGGCGTCCCGCCTACTCTTTCACGCGGGTCACATATTCCCCGGTCCGCGTATCCAGGGTGATGCGGGTGCCTTCCTCGACAAAGGGCGGGACCCGAAGCGTGTACCCCGTCTCCAGGGTCACGGGCTTGCTGTCCCCGGAGACCGAGTCGCCCTTGACCCAGGGGTCGGCCTGGGTCACGGTGAGACCCACGAAGTTGGGCAGGGTGATTCCGATGGGCGTGGTCTCGAAAAACAGGA
>JAIPEI010000145.1 GCA_021737245.1 Deltaproteobacteria bacterium
AGCCCTGTCCGACGATCATGTCCGCGGGGCCCACCTGTACATCGATGGTTCCCCGTGAAAAAGCGTCATAGGCATCGGCCACGGAAATGCTCACCGGCACGGCGTCCACCGTCTTCATGGCCCATGGAAGCATGGTCCCCCACGATCGGATTTTCAGCCCTTTCATGTCATCGAGTGACCTGATGGCCTTTTTGGAGAGGAACTTGTACGGGTTCAACACGCCGACATACAGCATTTTGACGTTGTTCTTGACCAGCTCCTCCTTCATTGCGGGAAAGGTGTCGTAGAGCTCCCACGTGACCCGGCAGGTCACCTCGGGGTCATAGGTCACGAAAGGCATCGCGGAGAGCACGTTCCAGAGAGGCATCTGCTTTGCATAATACCCCGGGGCGAGCGCCGCCATCTGCACGGCCCCGGTTCGAACCAGGTCCGGCATCTCAGCGACGGTCCCGAAGGCCTGGGACCATCCGATTTCGACCTTCACCCTGCCGTTCGTCCGCTTCTCCACTTCCTGAGCCCACCAGGAGCCGGCTTTGGGCAGGCCTCCCCCGCCGGGCGGGGCGGCGTAAAACTCGGCCAGGCGAATGGTGTAGACCTTGTCTGCCGCAAAGGTCGTGGTCCCGGACATCGAGACACAAAAGACGACGAACAGCGCAAACAAGAACATGGAACACTTGAACCTGGAAATCGATTTCATGGTCTCACTCCTTTCCTGTCTTAGGGTTTGTGCAGCGTTCAAATCCCTGCACCGGTCCAGAACCCCTCGTGAATTGCATGAGACAGCTTTCTCGGCTCAATGCAATCCCCGACATAATGAACCGGGACATTCTGCCTGTGGAATACCTCCAGGGGAGGCTTTACCTTCACCCTCCCGAGCGCGAGAACCAATGTGTCGACCCGAACTGACACCTCCCTTTTGCGATAAAAGGCCTTTAGCTGATGATCTTCTATTCCAGTGATTTCGTGTTCGGTTAGTATGCTTATCTTTTTATCTCTGATACTCTGAATTAGGCCATCTCTATTGAATATAGGTTCTATTTCATTGGCTATTTGATTCTGCTTTTCTATTATAAAAACCTTTTTATTGTAAGTTTGTGTAATATGAATCGCTGTTTCACATCCGATGAGCCCTCCCCCGGCAACGACCACGTGTTCACCCCGGACCTCTCTGCCCTTTCCGAGCAGGGCCTCATCATAGGAGATTGCATGGACCCCTTCGATTCCGGGAAGGGAGGGGAGCAGGGGGGCCGCTCCGGTGGCGACAATCACCTCGTCGAACCCGGGCTCCCCTGAAAGCGCCTCCTTCACCTCCTCGTTCAGCCGGACCTCCACGCCCAGGTTCTGCAGCCCGATTTCCATCTGCCCGATGAGGTCCCGCAGCTCGCTCTTGAAGGGCAGCACCGAAGCCATCCACAGCTGGCCTCCCAGCCGGCCCTCCTTTTCACACAGGGTCACCGCATGTCCCTTCAGGGCGCACGACCTTGCCGCCTCAGCCCCGGCAGGCCCCCCGCCGACGACCAGGATGCGTTTCGGATGTTCCGATCTTTCGATCCTGTGCCCCTCCCTTCCCAGCAGAGGGTTCACCGTGCACCTGATGGGGCGGCTCTGCCATGTCTTCTGGTACAGGCACATCTCGTTGCAGGAGATGCACTTGCGGATCTCCCCGGGTAAACCTCTCGAGGCCTTTCGAGGCCACTTCGGATCGGCCAGGAGCCCTCTTCCCACGGCAACGAGATCCGCAACGCCGCTGTGCACCATCTCTTCGGCCAGCTCGGGCGTCTTGATTTTTCCTGCCAGGATCACCGGGATGTTGACGGATTGCCTGAGGGCGGCGGCATGCGCCGCCAGGTGCCCGTGGGGAATGAACTGGCTCGGTATCGCCCTGGCGCACGAGCCTCTTGCATTCAGGTTGCCCGCGGTCACGTCCAGCCCGTCGACACCCGCCTTCTCCAGGCGCCGGGCGATCTCGACTGCGTGCTCCAGGGTGAGACCGCCTTCCAGAAACTCGTCCACGCTCAACCTGAACAGCACCGGGTAGTCCTCTCCCACCTCGTCTCGAATCCCTCGGATCACCTCCAGGGGAAACCTCAACCGCTTTTCGAGGGTGCCCCCGTAGGCGTCCCTCCTTCGATTCGAGTAAGGGGACAGGAACTGGTTGAGGAGGTAGCCGTTCGCGCCGTGCACCTCCACCGCGTCGAAGCCGGCCAGCCTGGCGAGCACGGCGCCCCGCGCAAAGGCCTTTGTGATGGCCCTGATCTCAGAGACGGCCAGCCGCCTGCAGCGCTCCGGCTGAAAATCATACGCCACCGCGGAAGGGCCCGTGGGTTTCACCCCGGGCGCCAGGTGCCGCCTTGTGCCGCAGCCCGCCACGTTGATCTGGACGGCGACCCGGGCCCCTTTCTCCTTGATCTGCTCTGTCAGCCGGTACAGGAAGGGAACGGCGTGGTGAGAGGTCATGCGCAGCTGGTTCGCGATCTGAATCCCGTAGGTGTCGTCCACCAGTGTGTTTTCGACAATGACGAGGCCCACCCCTCCTCCGGCCCTGCAGGAGTAGTAGTCCTCCATCTCCCTGGTGACCGAGCCGTCCATCCCGCCCAGGCAGGTCCCCATGGGAGGGAGAACCAGCCTGTTCTTCAGGTTGAGACCGCCGATCCTGCAGGAGCTGAACAGACCCGGAAATGGGCTCATCTTGGGGAAACCCCTCATTGCCGACAGGTTCTGTTTAAATGCGTTATATCATCGACCGGTTTTTCCCTTGGGAATGCGCCCTGTCTCCACGCAGTAGGAGCGCAGCCTCCTGCCGAAAATCATCTCCACGGCCCGGCCGATCTCCAGCACCCGGTCGACATCCAGCCCTGTGTCGATCCCCATCTCGTCGATCATGACGATCAGGTCCTCGCTCCGGACGTTTCCGGTGATATCGCTGGGCGTGTACAGCTTACCGGTCCCGGGCACCGGCACCCGGTCCAGGACGGAAGCCGGCTGCCCCCCGATCCCTCCCATTGAGCTGTCGAAATGGCGGACGCCCGCCTGGAGGGCGGCAAAACAGTTCGCCGGGCCCCAGCCGCGAGAGTCGTGGAAATGGGCAATGTGGATCATATCGGGGTACCGCTCCACGATCTCCGAGTAGAACTCGAGGGCGCGGCTCGGTGTGCCTTCTCCCGTGGTGTCTCCGTACATCACGGAATCCACCCCGTACTCGATCAGCCGGTCTGCAAACTCAAAGGCCTTTTCAATGGGCACGGGCCCCTCCATGGGGCAACCGAACACCGTCCCGATACACCCGCAGAACTTCATGCCCGCGCCGTGCGCCAGCTGAACCCACTCCCCGGCCAGCTTCAAGAGCTCGTCGGACGACTTGCCCATGTTCCTCTGGCAGTGGCTCTCACTGGTGGAGACCATGTTCACGATCTCCGTGGGGCCATACCCCTTCTCGCAGACATCCACGGCCCTCTCCACCGCAGACTGGACCACGGTCACGGCGGTGTAAGTGACATCGGGCAGCCGCTTGATTCCCTGGAGGACCTCGTCTGCATCCCGGAACTGCGGCACGTACTTCGGGTTGGAGAGGTTGGTCACCTCGATCTTCTTGAATCCGGCCTTGTTCAGCTGGTTGATCAGCCAGATCTTGGCTTGGGCTGGAATGTAGTGCTCTTCATGCTGGCAACCCTCCCTTACCACACACTCCCCGATCAAAACGGATTCCGGCAATTTCAATGCCATGATCTTATCCTTTAATCAGTTGAATATTTTTACTTTTGCAGTACCAGGCACAATGACTTTGCCATTCTTTTCAATCCAAACTTCGCATTCGACCATCTTCTCGTTATTCTCTTCCTCCTTATCTTTGACACGTCCCTTACAGACGACCTCGTCGCCGGGGAAAGCGCTTCCCCTCACACTCCACTCGATTCGTTTTACCTCGCCGTCCTCTCCCAGCCAGCCGGTCAGAAGCTGGCCCAGAAAGCTCCCCAGCAGGGCCCGGTGCACTGCTACATCATCCAGTCCATCGTGTTTGGCAAAATCCTTGCTGTAGTGAATGAGGTGACGATTCCAGGTAACAGCGCTGAACATAAACAACTGCATTGCACTTGGCTGCTTGGTAACAGACGGAATCGGCATGTCTTTTTCGATTTCTTCCCATGTAATCATATTGTTGCCTCATCACCTTTGAATATATGTTGCCTTTTCCCGGGCCACCATCTCGTTGTTCTGGTTCTCGTACAGGGTGTCGATCACGATGAAGTACAGCAGGCCGCTCTTTCCAGTCTTGCTGTATATGTCCACGATCTTCTTGGTCACCTTGATCTCGTCCCCGGGGGAGATGGGGCTGCCCACGTCGAAAACGCTGCCGCCCCCGATCGCCCGGGTCACCGGCAGGGGCACGTCAAGCTCGATGGGAAGGCCGTCCTCCCTCAGCTCTTCCGCCGGCACGTCGTCAAAGGCAAACGAGTGGCAGAAGAGAGGAGGGGCGACGATCTTTCCGTACCGGGTCCCGGCGGCGTACGCCTCGTCGAAGTAGAGAGGGTTGAGGTCCCCAATGGCCTGTGCATACCTTCGAATGTCTTTCTTGGTTACCTGGTAGGTTTTCGTCTTTTCCACACCGATCATGCGTTTTGCTTCATCCGGCAGCTCGGTCATGCTTTGCTCCTCAATGATTCCGGATCGTGATGGTTCATACGGCGGCAGCTAGATGCGGAACACCCTGGAGGCCGTTCCGTACAGCAGCTCGTGCTTGGCATCGTCCCGCAACCCCAGCTCGTCGATCTGCTCGAGGGATTTCTCGTGGTCCACAAGGGGAAAGCTGGTCCCCCACATGACCTTGCCCTTTCCCCAGCTGTTGATGTAGTGAACCAGGTTGGCCGGCCAGTACTTGGGTGTGTACCCGGCCGTTCCGATGACGACGTTCTCGTGCCGGAAGGCGAGATTGATCGCCTCCTCGACCCAGGGCCATCCGGTATGGGAAGCGACGATGCGCAGCCGGGGGAAGTAGATGGCCACGTCGTCGAGGAGCTTGGGCTCTCCCAGGTACGCCGGCTGCGAGGCGGACTCGGCCCCCACCATGATGACCGCCACGACGTCGAGCTCTTCGCACTTCGCGTAAAAAGGGAAATATGCCCGATCGTTGATCGGCAGGCCGAACCCGTGGGTGTGCAAATGCGCCCCGACAAAGCCGTACTCCTTGACGGCCTTTTCCAGGTGGCGCACCCCGTCCATCCGATAGTAGGGATTGATGCCGAACAGCCCGTGAAACCGATCCGGGTGCGTCTTGACGAGCGTGTCGTAAATCAGCTCGGGCGAGTCGTCCCACAAAATGGTGCCGTCAAGGTAGGAACGCCACTGCCAGGCAGGGGTGATGCCCTTCACCATGCCCAGCCCGTCCATCCTCTCGAGGAAGTCGTCCACCTCGTACCCTTCCATGGCCCCTACATGCCGCCCGAACTTGTCGTACTCTCGTTTCCCTTCAAAGGGGTCGACGTACTTCCGCTTCACCGCTTCCGGCGTAAACAGGTTGCAGTGGTAGTCAATCGCCATCCGTTTTTTCTCGTTCATGTCGGGCCTCCTGTTGGTTTCGATCGGACGGGCTCGCACACGCCCGCTTTCCCTGCATCCTTGTTTTCAAGATCCTACGGTCGGCTCAGGCGCACACAAACTGGACCATGAGTGGCTGCAGTGACAACACAGAGCAGATTCTGTGCCACCACGCCGGCCAGTGGAGGGGCTGTGGCAGAAGAGGAATTGTTTCGTTAGGTTGGGTCAGAAAGGAGGGGCAGGAAACAGGAGGGGCCGGGGCTGCATTTTACATGTCCATTTCTGGACATGTCCACATCTCACACATTCATTGCGGCCTGTCCTCGAGCTGGATGTTGTACTTCTTGAGCTTGTTGTAGAAGGTCGACCTGGGCATGTTGAGATGGCGGGCAGCCTGCCTTTTATTGCCCTTTTTTAGATAAAGAGCACGTTCTATCATTCTTTTCTCGAGCGCCTGGAGGTCTTCTCCCATATGCAGATCCAGGCCCCCCGGAGCCTCGGTTTGCAAAGGGAGCCCCGGTTTGTTTTCCAGAAGCTTCGGAGGCAGGGAACCCACTCCCAGAACGCACCCTGATTCCATATTCATCATGCTCTCCAATGTGTTTTTCAATTCTCTCACGTTCCCGGGCCAGTCATAGTCGCAAAAGACAGCCAGGACCTCGTCACTGATTTTTTCCGTCTGTGTTTTCACGCGCCGGCGTATCTCCGGGACAAAGCTCTCGACCAGCAGGGGAATGTCCTCCCGCCTCTCTCTCAGGGGCGGAATGTGCAGATTCACCACATCCATTCTGTAGTAGAGATCTTCTCGAAACGCCCCCTCCTGGACGAGCTCCCAGAGGTTCTTGTTGGTGGCGGCAATGAACCGCACATCGATCTCGTAGGTGATCGATCCGCCGATTCGCTCGAACTCGCAGTCCTGGATCACCCTCAGGATTTTCGCCTGCATGCCGAGAGACATGTCCCCGGCCTCATCCAGAAAGATGGTCCCATTGTGCGCGATTTCGAACTTGCCTTTTTTTCCCTTTTTTTCGGCGCCGGTAAAAGACCCCGGTTCGTAGCCGAAAAGCTCCGACTCGAGAAGGGTCTCAGGAATGCTCCCGCAGTTGACCCGCACGAACGGGGCGTGCTTTCTCAGGCCGGCATCGTGAATGGATTGGGCGAACAGCTCCTTGCCCGTTCCCGACTCGCCCGTGATGACGACCGTGGAGTCGCCCTGGGCAATGCGAAAGGCCCGTTTCTTCAGGTCCGTCAGGACCCTGGATTCCCCGATGATATCGTCGAAAGAATACTTGCCCGGCCTGATGATCTTGGACCGGAGGGCACGCTTCTTCTCGAGAGGAGGGGAAGGGGCCGCCTGATCGGCCAGGTAACGCCCACTGGAAAGGCCATCCGAGTAATCACACAAAATCAAAATGTACGATATTCTTTCGACAACCCTCAAGCATGTAAAGCAGCATAAGACCTCTATATCATAAAAAGCCATAGTTTCTTTATAAACATGATCCGAACTGATATTTACTTTATTCTTAAATATATATTTTATCTTATTCCAGTCAATCTCAGAAAGATCGTTCTTTACTATTTTCAGTGCTGACTCATTACATGATTGAATATTCATCGCCTCGTCCAAGACAATGATGCCCACAGATAGTCCGTCAAATATATTGCGAAGCGCAACGATAAATTCAGATGCATTATCTAAATATTTTTTTTGATCATTCATCACATCTCAGTCAGGGGACGTTCTTAAATATTTCAATAACTCGGTACTGCAGCCTTTTTCCAACCGGTCTAATGGAACCGGCTTCGGCTGTTTCCAGAGGCTGGAACGAGTTATTGAAATATTTAAGAACGTCCCCGGGCCTTCCCGGGCCTCACCAGTTGAGGTGCTCGTCCACGTACCGGGCCAGGATCTCGGCCGTGGCCCGGGGCGGGCGCACCGTGAGGTAGTGGTCGATGATGGCGTGCGCGATCTCGTGGGCCAGCATGCCCTCGTGCACGTCCTCCACGTTGATGTAGACGGTGTTCCGCTCGTAGATGTACCAGGACCGCACCCGCAGCTCGGGGCTCCCGGTGAACCCCCGGTACACGCGGGCCAGGGCCTCCCGGTCCGGGTAGAGCCTGAGGGTCACCTTGGGGATCTGCCCGCGCATGTCCAGGATCTCCTGGACCCGCTCGTAGAGCGCGTCCAACTTCCTGGAGACCGTGTCCAGCAGGTCGTCTCCCTTGGGCCCGGACGAAAACAACCCGCCGAACCCGCCCCCGCCCCCGTAGTCCACGTTCGACTCGAACTCCCCCAGATCCTCCATGCTCTGAAAGAGCACCACGCAGCGCCGGGTCTCGAGCCGCTCCGTGAGCATGTCCCCGGCGCACACCGCGCCCCGGAACCCCAGCAGCGCGAGCAGGACCACCGGCGCAAGCCACCCCCTATGGAGCCGTCCGCCCAACCTACACCTTGAACCGTCCGTGAACGGTCGTCTGGGCGTCCTTGAGCTTCTCCACCAGCCGGTCGGACGCGTTTTCCTCCCGGGCGATCGCAGCCGCCTCGTCCAGCTCCCCCTGGAGCTCCTCCAGCCGCTCCCGCAGGGACGCGGTCATCCGGTTCAGGCTGTCGGCCATGTCCGTGACCTCGTCCTTCCGCCTCAGGTGAATGACCTTGGTCAAGTCCCCCTCGGCGATCTCGGCCAGCTCCTTCTCGAACCGAAACAAAGGCCCGGCGATCTTGTGGCTCACATACAGCACCACGAACACCGTGGCCACGGTGACGAGCGCCAGGGTGATGAGGTTGGTGTAGATCACCGCCGGCAGGATGGCC
>JAIPEI010000146.1 GCA_021737245.1 Deltaproteobacteria bacterium
AGATCTTCCCGGCGGAGTTCGGAGAGATCGGCTGGCACGAGGTGCGCCTGTCCTCGGAAGGAAGTCGGAGCGACCTCTGCCGGGGCGTGCCGGACGCCTTCGAGACCTTTCACTGGCACGTGGGTCGGTTCTCCCTGCCACCTGGTTGCACGAGACTGGCCGCGAGCCGGGCCACGCCCGACCAGGCGTTCCTGTGCGAGGAACGCCCTGCGGCGGGTTTTCAGTTCCATCCCGAGTACACGCTGGAGCTGGTGGACTACTTCGCCCGAGAGCACAGCGGGCAATGGGTGCCGGTGGCCTTCGTGTGGGGGGAGGAGGGAGTCCTGGCGCGCAACCGCACCATGAAGGACACCTACTGGCTCATGGAAGCGATTCTCGACAATCTGGCTCGACGATTCCTCAACCTTCCCTGACCTCCATCCGGGCGGCGACGGCCACCTCCGGACCGTTGGCGGCCTCGCTCATCCGGGCTGACCCCACGAACCCCTGGACAACCGGCCTTCGAAGCGGTATAGGCGGGCTTGGCGTTTCCGCACACGCAGGGCATCCGTTTTCAGAACCCGGGCTGCACGACTCAGCCCGCAAAGGCACGACTCATGATCGTCTACGTCAAGCTCACCCTCACCGCAGCCTTCTGGGGCGGCACATTCGTAGCCGGACGGATCGTGGCCCGGGAGGCCGGGCCGTTTTCAGCCGCATTCCTTCGTTTTCTCACCGCTTCGATCTGCCTCCTCCTGATCACCTGGAGGGCGGAGGGCCGTCTCCCTCTTCCGCGGAAAAACCGGATTCTTCCGCTGATCCTGCTGGGCCTCACCGGTGTGTTCTCCTACAACGTCTTTTTCTTCATGGGACTCGAGAGGATCGAGGCAGGCCGGGCATCGCTCATCATTGCGAACAACCCCATATTCATCACCCTGTTCTCCGCGTTGATCTTCCGGGAACGCCTTCGCCCGCTCGCCGTCCTGGGCATCCTCCTCTCATTGAGCGGCGCCGTAGTGGTCATCACCCGCGGGAACCCGCTCTCCGCCGTTCAGGGAGGTGTGGGATGGGGGGAGATCTTCATCTTTTTCTGCGTCCTGAGCTGGGTGGCCTACTCCCTGATCGGGAAGACCGTGCTGACGGCGCTCTCTCCCCTCGTCACCGTCACCTGGGCGTCTCTCCTGGGCATGGTTTTCCTGGCGGCGCCTGCCTTTGCGGAAGGGCTCCTTCCGGAGATCTTCCGTTACTCCGCCGGCGGCTGGGCGGGGATCCTCTACCTGGGGGTGTTCGGCACCGTGGCCGGGTTTGTCTGGTACTACCGGGGCATCCGGGAGATCGGGCCGGCGCGGGCGAGCCAGTTCATCAACCTGGTTCCCGTGAGCGCAGTTCTCCTCGCGGCCCTCGTCCTTGAAGAGCCCCTCACGCTCTCCCTGCTTGCCGGAGGCGTGCTGGTCCTGACCGGGATCACCCTGACCAACCGGGCCGCATCGCGGAAATGAGCGGGGGACCCTTCTCGTGCTAGTGCAGGATCTGGCTGAGAAACAGCTTGGTCCGTTCGTGCTGCGGGTTGTGAAAGAACTCCTCGGGCGAGTTTCCCTCGACGATCTGACCGAAGTCCATGAAAAGCACCCGGTGGGCCACGCTCCGGGCGAACCCCATCTCGTGGGAGACCACGATCATGGTCATGCCCTCCCGGGCGAGCTCGATCATCACGTCCAGGACCTCCTTGATCATCTCGGGGTCCAGGGCGGAGGTGGGCTCGTCAAAGAGCATGAGCTTCGGCTTCATGCAGAGGCTGCGGGCGATGGCCACCCGTTGCTGCTGCCCGCCCGAGAGCTGCCCGGGGTACTTCCGCGCCTGCTCTGCGATCTGCACCTTCTCCAGGTAGTACATGGCCGTCTCCTCGGCCTCCCGCCTGGGGACCTTGCGCACCCAGATCGGTCCGAGGGTCAGGTTGTCGATGATGGTCAGATGGGGGAAGAGGTTGAAGTGCTGAAAGACCATGCCCACCTCGGCGCGGACCTTTTCGATCTTCTTGATGTTGTTGGTGAGCTCCATGCCGTCCACCACGATCTTCCCGCGCTGGTGCTCCTCCAGCCGGTTGATGCAGCGAATGAGGGTGGATTTCCCGGAACCCGAGGGTCCGCACACCACGATCCTCTCCTGCTTGTGCACGGTCAGGTTGATGCCGCGAAGCACATGGAACTCCCCGAACCACTTGTGCAGGTCCGTGATCTCTACGATCGCCTCGCTGGAGGGCTTGGCGACATCGGCCGCCGCTTCCCGTTCGTTCATGGTCTGTCCCTCTTGTTCCATCGTCCTTGCTCCTTGCTCCTCGCTCCTCGCTCCTTGATCCTCGCTCCTCGCTCCTTGCTCCTCGCTCCTCGCTCCTTGCTCCTTTCGCCTCCCCGGTCAGTCCGTCTTCAGCTCCCGCTCCAGACGGCGGCTGTAGTTGGACATGGAGAAACACCCCAGGAAGTAGAGAAGCGCCACGAAGAGGTAGGCCTCCCGGCTGAAGCCCAGCCACTCGGGGTCCGATATGACGGACTTGGTGGTCTTGAGTATGTCGTAGAGTGCAATGATCACCACCAGGGACGTGTCCTTGAACGCCGAGATCAGGATGCTCACCGTGGGCGGGATCACGATCTTGAGCGCCTGGGGCAGAATCACGAGCCGCATGGTCTGGTAGTAGTTGAGACCCATGGACTCGGCGGCCTCGTACTGCCCCCGGCTCATGCCCTGGAGCCCGCCGCGGACCACCTCCGCGATGTAGGCCGCCGTGAACAGGATGATGGCGACCTGGGCCCTGAGGATCTTGTTGATGGTGACCCCCTCGGGAAGAAACAGCGGAAAGATGATGGCGGACATGAAGAGCAGGCTGATCAAGGGGACCCCTCGAATCGCCTCGATATAGACGATGCAGATCCAGCGCACGCCCGGAAGGGTGGACTGCCTGCCCAAAGCGAGGACGACGCCCAGGGGGTATGCCGCGGCCAGGCCGAACACAGAGAGGAGGAGCGTCAGGGGCAGCCCTCCCCACTTGTTGCTGTCCACGGGCTCCAGGCCGAAGAGCCCGCCCCGCATGAGCAGTCCCATGGCGAAAAGGCCCAGGATCCAGGCGTAGAGCAGGCTCTTTTTCCAGTGCGTACGGTCCTGGCTGTAGTAGAGAAGCCCGAACAGGACGAACATCGCGATGAGCGGGCGCCATTGGAGATCATAGGGAAAGAAACCGAACAGAATGAACCGGATGTTCTCCGTGATCACCGACCAGCAGGCTCCGGACGCATCGCGGCAGGCCTCGCTCCCGGCGGTCCAGACCGCATCCAGAAAGAGCCACCTGACCATGGGTGGAACCACCTTCCACAGGAACCAGAGAGTCACCACGGTCAGGATGGAGTTGAACCAGCCGTTGAACAGGTTGGCGCGCACCCACCCCACCAGCCCCACGTTGGTTACGGGCGGTTTCAGGATGCCGGCCTCGGGGTTGTATCCGGTGTCTTCCACGGCTTCGCTCATCTCTCCACCAGCGCGGCCCGCTTGTTGTACCAGTTCATGAAGGCCGAGGTGGACAGGCTGAAGACCAGGTACACGGTCATGATCAGGGCCACCCCCTCGATGGCCTGCCCGGTCTGGTTGATGGTCGTGTTGGCCACGGACACGAAGTCCGGGTACCCGATGGCCACGGCCAGGGAGCTGTTCTTGGTCAGATTGAGCATCTGGCTCGTGAGGGGCGGAATGATCACCCGCATCGCCTGGGGAAGAATGACCAGGTTGAGCACCATGGTGGGTCGCAGGCCGATGCTCATGGCCGCCTCGGTCTGTCCCTTGCTCACGGACTGGATGCCCGCACGCACGACCTCGGCCACGAACGCCGCGGTGTAGAGCACGAGCCCCATGACGACCGCAAAGAACTCCGGGCTCATGGTGAGACCGCCCTTGAAGTTGAACCCTTGAAGCTCGGGGACGTCCATCGCCGTGGGGGCGCCGCCCAGCCACCAGGCCAGGAAAGGAAACCCGAGGATCATGGCAAGGGACACCCGGAACGTTGGAAAAGGCCGGCCCGTCCGGTCCTGGCGCTTACGCGCCCACCTGCGTACGGCCCAAACCGCAACACAGGCCAGAACGAGGGCCGCCCCCATGTAGGCATGGGCCAGGTGGGCCTCGGGCACCGTGAACATCACGCCCCGGTTGCACAGAAACACGCCGTTCACCGGGTTGAGGGCTTGCCTGGGCGACGGCAGGGTCTCGTAGAAGATGGCATACCAGAAGAAGAGCTGCAGGAGAACGGGGATGTCCTGCATGACCTCGATGTAGACGGCGGCGATCTTGGAAACGAGCCAGTTGGAGGAGAGCCTGGCGATACCGATGATCGTTCCCAGGATGATGGTGATGAGGTTCCCCACGAAAGCCACGAGCAGGGTATTCAGGGCGCCGACCGCCAGGGCACGGGCGTAGCTGCTCGCCGCGGAGTAGGGAATCATGGACTCCCCGATCTCGAAGGAGGCCTCTTTCCCCAGGAAGCTCCACCCCGTGGCGATGGACTGGCGTTCCAGGTTGGTCAGAACGTTCGAGACGAGATAGTAGCCCAGCAGGCCGACCCCGCAAAGCGTCGCGGCCTGGAACAGGACCGCACGCTTCTTGGCATCGAGCCAGAACGGGACCTTTTCCGTGGCGGCGGTACCGGGTTCCGTGTCCACCGGGTTCATGCCTGGGTCCTTGCCGGAAAGGGGTCCATGGATCGGGCGATCCGGAAGTCGCGAAAGGCCCGGCCCGGGCGTCCCGGGCCGGGCGAGGGCAAAAAGACAGAAGCGCCTTTCAAGCGGCGCCTCTCGGGATCGGGTATCACCTGAACGGGGAGGCGTACATCAGGCCGCCCTCGGTCCAGAGGGCGTTCAACCCGCGCTGAAGCCCCAGCTTCGTGTCGGGGCCCACGTTGCGCTCGAAGACTTCTCCGTAGTTTCCAACCATCTTGATGACATTGTAGAAGCAGTCGTCCTTCAGTCCCAACGCCTTGCCCATCCCCTCGGTCACGCCGAGAAGGCGCTTGATCTTGGGGTTGTCGCTCTCGAGCATCTTGTCCACGTTCCTGGAGGTGATGCCCAGCTCCTCGGCCTCGATGAGGGACATGGTCACCCAGTTCACGATGTCGTACCACTGGTCGTCCCCGTGACGCACCACCGGAGCCAGGGGCTCCTTGGAGATGATCTCGGGCAGGAGCACGTAGTCGTCCGGGTTCGGGGCCACGGAGCGGTGTGCCGCCAGCTGCGAGGCGTCCGAGGTCAGGGCGTCGCAGCGGCCTGCGAAAAAGGCCTTGTTGAGCTCCGAGGCCTGCTCGATGACCACCGGTTTCCAGGAGAGCTTATTGGCGCGGAAGAAGTCCGCGGCGTTCATCTCGGTGGTGGTTCCGGGAAGCACGCAGACCGCGGCGCCGTCGAGATCCTTGGCGCTCTTCACGCCGAGCTTTTTGCGCACCAGGAAGCCCTGGCCGTCATAGTAGTTCACCTGGCAGAAGTTCAGGCCGTTGGTGGTTTCCCGGGTGAGGGTTTGCGTGGTGTTCCGGCAGAGGACGTCGATCTCCTTGCTCTGGAGCGCGGGAAGCCGCTGAACCGCCGTGAGCGCGGTGAACTCCACCTTGCTCGGATCGCCGAAGACGGCGGCGGCCACGGCCCGCGCCGTGTCCACGTCCAATCCCTTCCACACGCCCTTTTCGTCCGGCATGCTGAAGCCGTACACATCGCCGTTCACGCCGGCCTTGAGAAAGCCTCTCGCCTTGACCGCGTCGAGCGTCTCCCCCGCCATGGCCGCGCCGGTCGCGATGAAAAGAACGGACGCTGCCAAAACCAGGCACAGTTTCAGGATCTTCATCATTCCCTCCTCCTTGTCTTGGTTGACATTGCCTGTCCGGGAATCCGGACAGTCTCCGCTATCTCTCGGGTCCGCCCGGGTTTGGAGGGCCCGAATGACCTGATGACCGGGCAGGTGTCCTGTTGCGTTCGGGATGTGCGTGTTCCCATCGATCGGTGGCACGGAAGCAGGGGGAATGGTCTACTTGTTAGCACAGTACGTGCCGGAATTTCAAGGCAAAACCAACCGGGGTGACCTCTTCTCTCATGGAAGCGGCCCTCGAACCACCCGTCGCATCGGTCCTTTTTCGTTGCGAATGCAATGGGTTTGGTCTATACTCCGCCCCTTTTGTGATGATCATGCCCACGGCTGGTTCAGCATACGAGCCCCCATCGGAGAATCCCGTGACCGGACCGACCTCCCTCAAGGAAAACACCGTCTCCCTGGTGAAGGACGCCCTCTCGGTGAGCTACCACCTCTTCAAGGTGATGATTCCCGTGCTCATCGTGGTCAAGGTCCTCAAGGAGCTGGGTCTGATCCGGCTCCTGGCCGTTCCGCTGGAGCCGGTCATGGGGCTGGTGGGGCTGCCCGCCGAGATGGGTCTGGTCTGGGCGACGGCCATGCTCAACAACATCTACAGCTCCATCGTGGTGCTCCTCACCCTCGTGGGCGACGCACCCCTGACCACGGCCCAGGCCACGGTGCTCGGCACCATGATCCTCGTGGCCCACAGCCTGCCGGTGGAGCTGAAGATCGCCCAGAAGTCAGGCCCCCGACTCCTGTTTCAAGCGGCGGCCCGCATCGGATCCGCTCTTTTCATCGGGTGGGTTCTTCACCTGGTCTACGCCGGATTCGAGCTGCACGGAGAGCCCGTGAGGATCCTTCTGAGCCCCGAAGCGGGCCTCTCGCCGGCCAGGGAAACCATACCCGCCTGGGCCGTCGGGCAGGTCAAAAACCTGGCCTCCATCTTCGGCATCCTCGTAGGTCTGCTGCTTCTCATGAGGATCCTCGAGCGATTCCGCATCACCGTGGTCATGAACCGTCTGCTGCGGCCCATCCTTCGCCTCATGGGCATCGGACCCAAGGCCTCCACCATCGCCATCATCGGGGTCACCCTGGGCATCTCCTACGGAGGGGGGCTGATCATTCGGGAGGCGCGCTCGGGACGAATCGACAAGCGCGACGTCTTCTACGCCTTGACGCTCATGGGTCTGATCCACAGTCTCTTCGAGGACACCATGCTCATGGTCATGGTAGGGGGGCACCTGTCCGGGCTCCTGTGGGCCCGCGGTCTCATGGCCGTCGCGGCCGTCTCACTGCTGGTGCGTGTGAGCGCCCGGCTGCCCGCATCGTTCTGCAATCGGTGGCTGTGGGGGGACCCGCGGTAGCTCGTGCCCATCCATAAACGAGCTTTGGGCGTTGCTGCGGGAAAACGGGAGGCGGATCCGGCTATGAGCCGGGCGGTGTCACGCGAAGCCCAGCTCCTGCATGACGCAGTCGTGTATTCGGGGCCGAAAGCCCTGGATCCGCCGGTTCTCCCGCGTGGGATGGACCCGGTTGGTGAGAAAGACCACCTGGACGTCTTTCTCCAGGTCCATCCACAGGCTGGTCCCAGGAAACCCCAGGTGCCCCACGCTGTAGCCCGAAAAATATCGGCCGGCCGCCGACCCTTCGGCTGAAGGCGTGTCCCACCCCAGGGCCCTGCGGCAGCCGCGGATCCTGTCCTCCCGCTGGAAAAACGCCCGAACCGTCTCCGGGTGAAACAAATCGTTCCGCTCGCCCGTCAAATGGTCCCGCAGCAGGCGCGCCATTGAAAACACCTCTACCGCGGTACCGAAGAGACCGGCATGGCCCGAGTACCCTCCCAGGGCGAAGGCGTTCTCATCGTGAACCTCACCCTGAAGGAGGCGTCCCCTCCACGGGCAGTACTCGGTGGCGGCGTAGAGCTCCTTCCGGAACCGGAGAGGTTCGCCGGTTCGAAAGAGAAACATCCGCTCGAAGCCCAGGGGTTCGAGAAACAGCAGGTCGACGTAGGCCCCCATGTCCAGGCCGGAGACCTGCTCCACCACCCACTCCAGAAGCATGAACCCCGGGTCGGAGTACACGCACCCGGTTCCCGGCTCGTAAGCCGGAGCTTCCTCCAGGATCCAGGCCCGGCACTGTGCCTTTCGCATCTCCCGATCCACCCCGTCCAGGCGCACGTAGTAGTCCCGCCAGGCCGGGAGCCCGGCGGCATGGCAGAGGAGGAGCCGGGAGGTGATGCGCTTGCCGGCGGCCGGGCTCCCGGGCAGGAGCTCCGCAACCGGCCGGTCCAGATCGAGCCGGCCCAGGTCCACAAGCCGCATCAGGGCCAGGGTCGTGATCAAGGGCTTGGTGAGGGAGCCCAGGTCGAAGATCGTCTCCTCGTCCACGGCAGGCCCCGGTGGGTCGACGGAGCGATGCCCGGCATGGCGGGAAAAGACGACCTCCCCGCCCCGGCCTGCGACGAGCGCGGCCCCCGG
>JAIPEI010000147.1 GCA_021737245.1 Deltaproteobacteria bacterium
ACGGCGTGGGGTTCGACTTCCACGAGCCTCCCCAGGTGCCGCACTACGGCCGGAAGGGCCGCGGGCTCAAGCTGGTCCCGGGCATGGTGTTCACCATCGAGCCCATGATCAACCTCGGTGGAAAGGACCTCCACGTCCTCGAGGACGACTGGACCGCCGTGACGGACGACTGCTCCCTGTCGGCCCAGTTCGAGCAGACGCTTCTGGTCACCGAGGACGGGTACGAGAGCCTCACGCCGTACGAGCTATAAAAGATAGAGGAAAGAGGAAAGAGAAAGAGGAAAGAGGTAAGAGGTAAGAGGAAAGGAAAGACTTGAAACATAGAGGAAAGAGGAAAGAGGCAAGGAAAGGCTTGAAATATAGAGGTAAGAGGTAAAAGGTAAGGAAAAGCCGGGTCAAGAACCTAAAGGTACATGGAGGCTCCGGGAAAATAAAGGTTTTGACTTTGGTTCTGATTTTCCTTTCCTCTTACCTCTTGCCTCTTTCCTCTCATTCGTTTCATGCTCTCCGATTTCATCAGACTGGCCCGTTCCCTGGGCTTCGCCGCGGTGGGGTTCTCCCGCCCCGGGCGCCCGCTTCACATGGACGCCTTTATCCAATGGCTCCGGCAGGGACGCCACGGGGAGATGGGCTGGCTCGAGCGGAACCTGGACGTGCGTGAGGACCCGGCCCGCCTCCTGCCCGGAAGCCGGACCCTGATCAGCCTGGCCCGGCCCTATGGGTGGGATAAACCCGCCACCCCGGACGGGTTCACCGTCTCCCGCTACGCACGCCCCGACGCCGAGGACTACCACCAGGAGCTCAAGCGGCTGTGCCGCGGTCTGGCGGCGTGGATCCGGGAGGCGTTCCCGGGCGGCAAGACCCGCATCTGCGTGGACTCCGCCCCTCTGCTGGAGCGAAGCTTCGCCTTTGAAGCCGGGTTGGGGTGGATCGGGAAGAACGGCATGCTCATCGTCCCGGGAACCGGATCCCGGGTCTTTCTCGCCGAGATCCTGACCACGGCGGATTTGCCGATCCCGGACCGGCAGCCGGCGGGGGATCTCTGCGGCGCGTGCACGCGCTGCATGGACGCCTGCCCTGCGGGCGCGCTCGCGGCCCCTCGCGTGGTGGATGCGTCCCGATGCCTGTCCTACCGGACCATCGAGTGGAAGGGGGAGGTGGATCCGGAGACCGCCGGGCTGATGGGCGACTGCTTCGTGGGCTGCGACCGCTGCCAGGAGGCGTGCCCGCACAACCCCCTGGGAGAAATCCGGCGCATCCTGCTCCCCCCGGCCGGGGAGCTCCTGCAGATGGACGGGCCGGCGTTCTCGGACCGTTTCGGCGGCACGGCCCTGGCCCGGCCGGGCCTCGAAAAGATTCAGTCGAACCTTCGGGCCATGGGGGTCAGATCGCCTGGTCCGGCTCGGAGGATTCCTCGTCCCGCACCGCACGGAGCCCCAGGTTGAAGGCTTCCTGGAGGGTCTCCGGGTTTTCCCGGACCGCATTCCGGTCCTCGAGCCGGCGAAAGAAGATGCCTCCTTCGTAGGACATGTCCAGGGCGTCGAAAAAGTACCTGGCCTCGAGCTGCACGCAGTCGAACAGGTTCTTCCCCCGGGTGGCGCCCACGGTGATGAGGTACCCCCGCCCGCTCTCGTGGTTCTTCCAGTCCTCGAACGGCTTGTGCAGCTTCCGCTTCGACCAGAGTGCCTGGGACCGGTCCACCACGGCCTTGGCCTGGGCGGTGAGTCCGTAGAAGAAGATCGGGGAGGCCAGGAAGATGACCCGGGCCTCCTCGAGGAGCGGGTAGACGGACTGCATGTCGTCCCGGACCACACAGGCCCCGGTGTCGTCGCAGCCGCCGCACTCGAGGCAGCCGGACATCCGGAGGTTGCGGGCGTAGACCGCGTCGGTCTCCGCACCCGCCGACCGGGCCCCTTCCAGGGCGCGGTCCAGGAGCTGATCCGTGTTGCCGCCCTTGCGGGGGCTGCCGTAGATGCCGAGCACCTTCATATGCACTCCTCGTCTCGGGCCGGACACGGCCCTTTTGCTTTTCCCTTCCTCTTACCTCTTGCCTCTTTCCTCTGTCTCTTGGGGATCGTGCCGCCCCAAAAAGGCCCGGGCGGCCACGGGGTACTCCGGGGTCAGGCTGGAGCTGCTGTGGTCCGAGCCGGGCGCCACGAACAGCTCGGCCCGGCCGGCCGGAAAGGCGTCCCGAAGGTCCCGCGCGCAGTCGACCGTGAAGGCCGCGTCCCGCTCCCCCTGGATCAGGAGCACGGGGAGATCCAGGTCCGGAGCGAGCCGGACCGGGTCCACCCGGTCCATGCCGCCCAGGTAGAACAGGTGCATCCAGGCCACGATACCCGGGGCCAGCACCTTCCCCAACACCGGGATGTGCTGCCCGTAGAGGCTTACGAGCGCCTTGCGGGTGCGTGCGTAGCAGCCTTCCAGGAAGAGCATTCGCACCGCTCGCGGGTTTCGGTGGGCGGCGATGACGGCGCCGGCCGCTCCGGCGGAGTGGCCGTAGAGGAGCACCGGCCCGCCTGCCCGGGCCATCACCGACTCGATGTCCTCGGCGAACCGGAAGGCGTTCATGAACCGGTAGGGCGAGGAGCCTCCGTGATCCCGGGCGCTGTGGATGAGGGTGGTGTAGCCCAGGCTCCCGAACAGGCGGGCCCGTCCCACCATTCGGTCCCGGTTCCGGCTCCACCCGTGGGCCAGGAGGACGGTTCCCCGCGAGGGACCCTCGGGCTCCACACGCCACACCTCGAGGGAGCCCCCGTCCGCAGCCGGGATCCGGGCGTCGGTCACTCGGCCCCAGTCCGGCGGCTCGTGCACGGGCCTTCGAGGGACCCGGTGCACCCCGTAGGTCATGACCAGGGTCAGTGTGAGGTAGGCGGCGGCGCCTCCCGCCATCATTCCGGCGAATGGCATTTTATCTCTTGTCTTTTCGTGCGTTTTTGTTTATGAAAACATCCATACGGTCGCCCGGGTGACCCTTTTCCTTGCGAACCGGCGAACGACAGGGACTCGATCATGGAGCAGGTCCTACTCTTGAACCTGAGTTACGAGCCTCTGAAGGTCATCGACTGGAGGAAGGCGATCACGCTTCTCTGCCTCGGCAAGGTGGAGGTCATCGAGGAGTACGGAAGGGACATTCATTCGGTCAGCGTCACCATCCGGCTTCCCTCGGTGGTCCGCCTTCTCAGGCTGGTGAAGCGGCCGAGACGGCCCGTCCGCTTTTCCCGCCAGAACATCTACGCCCGCGACCGTCACCGGTGCCAGTACTGCGGCCGCAAGTTTCCCACGGAGGAGCTCACCTACGACCACGTCCTGCCCCGGTCGCGGGGCGGCCGGACCGAGTGGAAGAACATCGTCACCTGCTGCGTCACGTGCAACCGGAAAAAGGGCGGCAAAACCCCCGAGGAGGCGCGCATGCGCCTGATTCGAAAGCCGTCCCGTCCCGATTGGGTGCCCTCGGTCCGCATCACCATCGGCATCAAGGAGATCCCCTCCGCCTGGAGGGACTATCTCTACTGGAATGTGGAGCTCGTCCAGTAGCCCCGGGGCCTCGGACCTCCCCCTGCCTGGAGCGTTTCAACCCTCACATGACCGCGGCGATCTTCCCGGCCGTTCCGGCAAGGGCCTCCGGATCGCCCTCCTGCGCCCCCCAGTCGCTGACCGGCAGTGCCGGCCCGCCCGCCGCCCTGGGGATCAAGTGCACGTGATAGTGCATGACGATCTGGTTCACACCCCGGCCGTTCAGCTGGAGCACGGCCACGCCGACGGGATCCAGCGCCTTCCTGATGGCGCGGACGATCTTTTGGCCGGCCAGGTGCACGGCGGTGAGGTCCTCGGCGGAGATCTCGAACAGGTTCTCTGCGTGCTGCTTGGGTACGACCAAAGTGTGGCCCTCGGACACCGGGCTGATGTCCTCGAAGGCGATCACCTTGTCGTCCTCGTACACCTTGTGGCAGGGCAGCTCGCCCCGGGCGATCCTGCAGAAGATGCAGTCTTCCATCCGCTCCCTCCTCCTGGCCCGGTTTTCCCCGAGCCGTGATTGCTGGATCATAGCCTCCCCGGGCGGGCAATGTCGAGCGATTGTTTCGGGGACGTTCTTAAATAATTCAATAACTCCTATCATGGCTGCGCCGCCGGTCGTATGGGGATGACAAGGGTCTGCTTCCCATGCTCGGTGGTGGAGTTATTGAATTATTTAAGAACGTCCCCTTTGACAGCAGGGCGGCTGCCGTCTATTCTCGGGGCAGCGTTGATTTCCTGAAGAAACGGTGCCGCCTCATGTTCCGACGACTGTTCGAGACCTTTGCCTTTTTCAAGACCTTCATCCTGGACATCGCCCGGTTTCTCGTGCCGGTCACCCTGCCGATCGTGCTCCTGGAAACCTTCGTCGCCTACCGGGTCGTGGAGATGGAGGCTGCGGGCCTGATCCACTGGCTCCCCTTCGGCATCAACTTCCTGTTCCGGCCGGTGTACACCGCGGGCCTGATCTGGCTGATCTCGGGGCTCGCCGCCGGGGAGGAGAGATCCTTCGGCGAGTGCCTCGCCGTGGGGTTCCGCTGCTGGATGGACCTGCTGGGCGTCTACATCATCAGCACGGTGATCATCTTCGCCGGGCTGCTGGCCCTGGTCGTTCCGGGCCTGATCTTCTTTGCCAGGCTCGCCCTCGCCGAGTTCTGCGTCGTGCTCGAAGGGATGAACCCCAGGGACGCCCTGGTCAAGAGCAACCGGCTCGCACGGGGCTTCACCGGGGAGATCATCGGCTGCACCGTGGTCCTCTCGTTCCTGCTCATCGGCGTGGACATCATCTCGAGCTACATGCTCGCAAGGTTTTCCCTCCAGGGCCTCGGAACGGGGGTGATCGTCTCCATGGTGTTCATGGTCCTCTCCGCCACGTTGACCATCCTGTTTTACCGGTTCTATGACCTGTCGATCAAAAAGCAGGAAGAATGAAAGAGGGGGAAAGAAAGAGGGAAAAAAAAGAGGAAAGAGGAAAGAGGAAAGGAAAGGCGGAAAGAAGAGAGATGAGAGGTGAGAGGGGAGAGGTTAGGGAAAAGAAAGAGAAAAGAGATGAGGGGTGAAGAGAAAGAAAGAAAAAACCAAGACAGAGACGACCCGAGATCGGAAAGAGGGTGAATCGAAGTGGCTGATTCGTCTTTTGATGCGCTGGTGGAGCGGACCGCGCGGTGCGCGCGGGACATGTGGCTCAACGGCTGGGCCGAGGGCGGCGCCGGGAACCTGAGCGTCCGCGTGGACCCGGCGCGGCTGGGCGGCGTGGAGGGGGTCCGGGAGGAGGCCGCGTGGATCGAGGCCGGATTCGAGCTGCCGGAGCTGGGCGGGGCGGCCTTTCTCATGAGCGCCCGCGGGAGCCTTTTCCGGTGTATTCAGGACCGCCCGCGGGAGGGGTGCGGCGTGATCGAGCTCGATCCCGGGGGCGGGCGGTACCGCGTGATCTGGGGGTTCGAGCCGGCCGGGTCGCCGTCCTCGGAGATCCAGTCCCACCTGGCCGGTCACGCGGCCAGGGTCCGGGCCGGTGACCGGGGGGAGGGGTGCGCCCTGGCCCACGTGCACGCCTCGAACCTTGTCGCCTTGACCTGTGCGCTGAGCCCGGATACGATTTCAATCACCCGGCTCCTCTGGTCGCTGCACTCGGAGTGCATCGCGCTCTTTCCGGAGGGGATCGAGGTGGCGGGCTGGTGCCTTCCGGGATCGCCGGCCCTCTCCAGAGCCACGGTCCGGGGGCTCGAAAAGCGGAGACTCGTGCTGTGGCCCTTCCACGGCGTGGTCGCCGCCGGGCGCTCACTGGACGAGGCGGTCGGCCTGATCGAGACCGTGGAGAAGGCGGCCGGGATCTACCTGAAGGCGGCGGCGGCGGGCGGCCCGTCCGCGCGGCTGGGGGAAAAGGAGCTGACGGAGATCGCGGAGCGATTCGGCGTGACGCCCGATCCGGAGATCCTCGGTTCTCCGGCGCCCGGCTTGGAGCAGTGACCTGAAGGCGCGGTTCGGGACGAAGAACCGATCCGCTGCGGTTTGATACGATCCATTCAGGCATGGAAAGGAAAGCTCATGAAGACATCATTCGGCCCCAGGACCCTGCTCTACCCCGCCCCGGCCCTCATCGTGGGCACGTACGACAAGGTCATGAAGCCCAACGGCATGACGGCCGCATGGAGCGGTATCTGCTGCTCCAAGCCGCCCTGCGTTTACGTCTCCCTGAGAAAGGCGACCTACACGCACGGGAACATCGTGGAACGGAAGGCCTTCACCCTGAACATCCCGTCGGAGGAGATGCTGGAGAAGGTCGACTACTTCGGCATGGCCTCGGGGCGGGAGGAGGACAAGTTCGCCGTCACGGGTTTGACCCCGGTCCAAAGCGAGCTCGTGGATGCCCCGTACGTGGAGGAGTGCCCCATGGTGCTGGAGTGCCGCCTGAAGGAGACGGTGGAGCTCGGTCTCCACACGCAGTTCGTGGGGGAGGTCCTGGACGTCAAGGCGGATGAGTCCGTGCTCGGCGAGGACGGCGTGCCGGACATGGGCAAGGTGAAGCCGTTGGTCTTCGCCCCGGAGAGCCGGGGGTACTACGGGCTTGGGGCCTTTCTGGGGCGAGCGTTTTCCGTGGGAAAGCGGCTGCGCTGATCGCGAAGTCGGGGGAGCCCGGGTGACTCCGGGCGCGGAAGAGGGGACGCATGAACGCGGCACGGGCGCGGCGGCATGGCAGGGAGGAAGCAGGGGATCCCGGGCGGAGGATCGCCCTGGTGACCGGCGGCGGCCGGGGCATCGGCTCGGCCGTGGCCGTGGCCCTGGCAGGGGACGGGTATGACATCTGGTTGAACTACCGGCGGGACCACGAGGCCGCGGCCCGCACCGCGGAGCGGGTGAAGGAGGCCGGCGGGGACTGCCGGCTTCTACCCTTCGACGTGACCGACCCTGAAGGGGCGCGTGCCCGGCTGGAACCGCTGATGGAGGGGGAAACGCCCTATGCCCTGGTGAACAACGCAGGCCTCGCCCGAGATGCGCTCATGGTCTGGATGAGCCTGGAGGAGTGGAGAGACGTCCTGGCCGTGAACCTGGACGGCTTCTTCCACGTGACCAAGCTCCTGCTCCGGCCCATGCTCGGTAGGCGGAAAGGGAGGATCGTCAACATCGCCTCCACCTCGGGGCAGATGGGGCTGCCGGGGCAGGTGAACTACGCCGCAGCCAAGGCCGGGCTCATCGGCGCCACCCGGACCCTGGCGCGCGAGGTGGCCGGGCGGAACCTCCTGGTGAACGCCGTGGCGCCGGGCTTCATCGAGACCGAGATGACCGGCGACCTCCCCATGGAAGCCGTGCTTCCCATGATTCCCGCGGGAAGGCTCGGAAGGCCGGAGGAGGTGGCGGAAGCGGTTCGCTTTCTCTGCTCCGACGCCGCTTCCTACATCACGGGGCAGGTGATCTCGGTCAACGGAGGCGTCTACATGTAGCCGTTTCCGCGGGAAACGGTCCTTTTGGCCAATCTCTGCGTCGGTCTTCGGGATTCCTTGTGCGGCGTGCTCTGACAGCACGCCTCCGCGTCATCCCTCGACCTCCTTGACCTTGACCAAAATCCCTCGTTTCCCGCAGGAAAGCCCCCTGGCCCGCCTTCGAAGCCGGGGGATCCGGATCCCGCATTTCACGTGCCGCCGTGTACGAGCCCGCCGGTGTCAGCGGAGCGGTAGGGGCGGGGTGTAAACTTTTTTTCCGAGGAGCGCGCGCTTCATGCACAGGGTCGCCGTCACGGGAATCGGCCTGGTCTCCTGCCTGGGGTGCGACCCCGACAGCGTCGGGGCCGCGCTGAGGGCCGGAAAGTCCGGCGTCGTGGTGGATCCCCGTCGCGTCGAGCTCGGGTTTCGAAGCCCGCTCACCGGCATGGTCCGGGGGTTCGACGGATCCAATCGACTCTCCCGGAGGCAGCGCAGGGCCATGCCCGAGTTCGCCCTGCAGGCCTATGCCGCGGTCCAGGACGCCCTGGACCGGGCGGGGCTGTCGCCGGAGGAGATCCGGAACCCGGAGACCGGGCTCATCTTCGGGTGCGACTCCAGCTGCATTGCCAATGCGGAGCAGGTGGAGCGCCTTCTCCGGCTCAAGGACACGGCGTCCATCGGAAGCGGCCTCACGTTTCAGTGCATCACCTCCACGATCACCGTCAACCTCAACACCCTGCTCGAGACCCGCGGCGCCTGCTGGACCGTGAGCGCGGCCTGCGCCAGCGGGGGTC
>JAIPEI010000148.1 GCA_021737245.1 Deltaproteobacteria bacterium
GAGGTCGTGCAGGCTGCTCGCGAGGCCGCCCTGCTTCCGCTCCTCCTCGCTCTTCTCCCGGATCTCCAGCGCCCGGCGGTAGAGGGCCTCGGCTCGGTCGTAGGCGCCCACCGCGTTGTAGACGTTCCCAAGGCTGCCCGCGCACTCGGCCAGCAGCCGGTGGTCCGGTCCCAGCTGCTCCTCGATGACCCGGAGGGAGTGCTCATAGACGGCACGGGCCTTCCGGTACTCGCCGTTCAGGTAGAAATCGTCCCACGCGCGGTGAATCTCCTTCCGGATCCTTCGGGTCGTCGGGTTCCGGCAGGACCGGACGATCTCCCGGCACTCCTTGATCTTCTCCTCCAGGAGCCACGGCCGAACGGACCTCGACCCCTCGCTCTGCAGTCGCTGCAGGCCCGCGATGGCCTGCTCGGCCACGGCCCCCGCCTTTTCGTACTGCTGCCGACTCAGGTAGTAGCGGGCGGCCTCGGTCTTCTCGTTGGCCTCGTGGTACAGTTCGGGGGTGGGGGACAGGGAAGCACAGGCGACAATGATCGCCAGGACTGCGCACGGGATTGCGCCGGCCGTGCAGAAACGGAACACCCCGTCGACTCCGCGATCGGCTGGGGGTTACAGCTTCGCCTCCCGGAGGTCCGCCAGGAGACCCTCTTCCATCATGACGTTTTTCATCATGCGCTGAAGGATTTCGTTGTAAGATTCGTGCTGGACGGTCTGCGCTGCGTACTCCTGCAGCCCGCCGGTACCGGCGTTGAACACCCGGACCTCGAGACGGGCCGTTTCATCCTGGTTTTCCTTCAAGAGGATGCTGCCGGTGATGAAGAGACTCTTTCCGAAGATCCTCTCCAGCTTTTTCCTGCACGCGGGCCGGTCCAGGCAGTCCGCGGGCACGTCTCCGCCGAACTCCAGCTTTGCCGCCTGGGGAGGGACCGTTTCCCGAAAGCAGCGCTTGAGGTGGCAGTAGAGCCCGTGGGAGACTGTGTTGGCAACGGTCTCGGCCTGGTCTTGGCGCATGTTCGTGCGCGTGGACCGGTCGGTGAAGGGCAGGATCACCGCCTTGGCCACGGTCCGGTTTTGCACCTCGCGGGCGGAGAAGGAAAGCGGCCGCGTCAGGCATAGCTCCCCGTCCTGATGGAGGCGCAGGGTGTAGGTCCCCGGGTCGATGCCCCCACGACCGAGTTCCACGGGCTTGGAGTAGTACATGTGTGTCCGGATGGGAATGCCGCTCACCTGCTCGGTGAAGAGAACTCGCCCCTGATCGTCGACGATCTCCCACTTGAGGGTGTGGTCCTCGGATGCCTGAACCTGGGCCCAGTACACCACGATCTCCAGGCGGTCGTCCGTTCGATACACGGTTTCGATGGACGGGTAGGCGGTGACAAACGTGTTGGACATGGGACGCTCCGCCAGGACGAGAACGGAGTGGGGCTTGGTCGTGCAGGCGAGGGGGACAAGAAAGAGAAGCGCCAAAGCCCCGGAGAGCAAGAAACGAAAACGAGAGGACCGCGGCCTTCTGTGCTCTTTCATGGTATCCTCCTTCCCCCGGACACGAGTCGGCCATTGGGTCAAATCGCGCATCTGGCGGCTTGGGGACCGATTCGGCTACGGCAAGTAGGGCTCGATCCTTGAACAGGCGAAGAATGGTGCGAGACACGTGATAGGGACTTGCTTTTTGTGGGGCACGCTAGCCGAAAATATTGTTGGTAGTCAATAAAAAACGGACCGCAATCTATAGTGGTGAGTAAACAGCTCTGAGGTGACGGGGTGATGGATTCGCGGAAACGGTAATCCGCTGATCGGGAATTGCGGCCTGCTTCTGAGCAGCCATCTTCAGATTGGCATCGCCCGGCTGGCAGGGTATGTGAACCCAACGGGGGGTCGTCATCACCGGAGGCAGCATTTGGTATTGCGTTGGAATACCTGCAGGTCGCTTACTTCCACCTGCCCATGAAGACGAAAAGAACGAGGCCGAAGATCTCCAGACGTCCCAGCAGCATGACCACGGAAAGAGTCCATAGCCCCGCGTCGGGAAGAGAGGCGAAGTTCGCCATGCTTCCCACCTTTCCGAAACCCGGACCCACGTTACCCATTGCGGCTGCTGAACCGGAAAAGGCGGTGAGAGCATCCACATCCATAAAGGCCAGAATCATACTCGAAACAAATACGACTCCCAGATAGAGGGAGAGATAGACGAGACTTGCTTCCAGGAGGTTCTCTCCAACAACCTCCCCTCCCATCCGGACTGGAACAACGGCCTTTGGATGTTGGATCTTTTTGAGGTACCGCTTCACGGACTTCCAGAATATGACGAGGCGGTCCGCTTTGATCCCTCCCGATGTCGACCCTGCGCAGGCACATTGAAGCGTGAAAAAAATCATGAGGAGCTGGGCGAAGCCGGGCCAAACGGATGAATCCGCCGTGGCGAATCCTGTGGACGTGCCCAGAGACAGGACCTGGAAAGAGGCACGACGAAGGGACTCGGACCATGTGGCGTAAACGCTCCCATGAACATTGATCGTTATGAGCAGCGTTCCGGCCATAAGGGCCAGCAGGTAATAGCGGGCGACCGGGGATCGGAGAAGATCGCCGGATCTTTCCGCGACGGCTGCAAAGAGGAGCCCGAAGTGCAGCCCCGAGAGCACCATGAACACCATGATCACGACTTCGATTGAAAGGCTCCCATAGTGAGCCACACTGAGGTTTCGCGGGGAGAATCCGCCGGTCGCAACGGTGGCGAAGGCCGTGGTGACCGCGTCGAACAAGCCCATGCCGCAGATGAGCAGGGAGAGGGTTTGCAGCAGGGTCAGACCCACATAAACGAAGAGCAGGATCTTCAGGACCTTTCGTGTTCTGTAGTTGAAGCTTTCCACGGCCACTGAGGACATTTCCATCCTGTATAGAATCATCCCCGCCCGTCCAGACGAGGGCAGCACCGCAAGGGTGAAGACGATGATGCCGATTCCCCCGATCCAGTGGGTGGTGCTTCGCCAGAAAAGCAACCCGAGCGGCAATGCTTCAATGTCTGACAGTATAGTGGATCCGGTGGTCGTGAAGCCCGATACGCTCTCGAACCAGGCCTTTGTGAACGTAAACTCTCCTCCCCACAGGACATAGGGCAGGAGCCCAACGAGACACGAGAGAAGCCAGCTCGCCACTACGATGACGAGCCCTTCTTTTCCTGAGATGTCCGAGGTCGGAGGCACGAAGAAAAGAGGGAACACGCCGAAGAGGGCGCATACGACGGCGCTGTAGAGCAGAGGAAACAGCGCCGTATCTGCTTCCAGAGCGGATACGGCTGAGGAGACGAGCAAGAACCCTGCATTCAGGATGAGAACGATACCCGAATAGCGAAAGACGACATGGAGTCTCATTGAGCTTCTTCCTTGTGTCTCTTGGTCAAGAGATTCTGGATCGCCGATTTGAGGTCGAGAAGTTCATCCTGGGTTTCTATGACAACATCGAGCGGTTCTCCTGTTTGAACGTGTTTCTGAATTCCCTCGGTCAGCCGCAGGATGGGATTCACGACGTAGTAGTTCACAAAGTAGTTGAATACCAACGTGAAGACCAGGGCGGCGACAATCGCTACGATACCGGGCATGGCCGCCCTGTGGGCGCGGTCCTTCAAGCTCGTAGCCGTCTGATACATGGTCTTGTCGTTCATGGCCATGAGCGTCTCTACCGTGAGTTTCACTTCCTGAAAGGCGGGGTGGATTTCCTGGAAGTACCAGGCGAGATTGCTTTCACGATCCGTCGCGACGATTGGACGTTCCCAGAGATCTTTGTAAGTGTTGTATGCAGCCTCTATGCGGCTTACCTGTTCTTCTTCCCCGGCAATCGTTATGTTTCCTCGAACCGTTTCGTATCCTTGTTGAAAAGCCTTGTGGGCGGATTTCAAAATCTCCCTGCCCTCTTTCCACTCTCCTGAGAGCAACAGCAGGACGGCGCTGTCCTCTCGCTCGAGAGCCTCGATCATCTTCTTGGATGCATTGATGCTCCGGTAGTTGTCATCCAATATCCCCTGTACCGACGCGCCAATGGTGGTGAGCTGGTACATCGACCACACGCCTGCCACGAACAGAGTCGCCACCAGGATCATGAACCCGGAAAGGATCTTGAGTCGAAGCTTCATGTTGCGATCTCCTTTACCCTTTCTGCTCTTGTGGCGAAAGCCATAACAACGGAAGGCCCGGGAAACCTATGAAGATGGGCCGCCGGACATCAGAAGTAGCCCGAGCTTGACGGTCAGGAGCTTTTCGAGTTTGGGAATGGCCTTTTGAAGCGTGAAGATGATCAGGCGATCCCCGGCCTGTATCAGAGTGTCCCCGCGTGGAATGATCTCGCCTGGGGCACTCTAAGCAGGAGTCTTGACGAATGTCAATTGCCAGAAGACTGGAAACAAAATAGAAGGATGACGTCGTGACCGACAGACGTTCGTAGAAAGGCCCGTTTGGGTATGGAAGGATTCTCACTCGGCAGAGCAGAGGTCAGGGACCCGAATCGGTAATGGTGTGTTTATTCCCCCGGGAATCGCAGGATGGCCTCGGCCCTCGCTGATCGACGATGAGATCGGCAAAAAGCCCCTTTCTGGATGGAAGCCAGCCTGTTGAAATCCCGGTGGCGGATATCGAAGCTTCGGGCTTTTTTCGACTCCATCAGGGTTGCATGCAGCGCTCGCAGCCTGACCCGATGGAACGGTGGCGCTTCTCCTTTCATGTCATCACTTATGCCTGCACGGTCACGACATTGGCCATGCCCGCATTCATATGGTAGAGATTGTGACAGTGATGGAACCATGGACCGGGGTTGTCCGCTATGAACTCGATCTCCACCCGCTGCATGGGATCCACAATGACCGTGTCTTTCTGAATCCACAGGTCCCGGGGGACGGCCGGATTGACCACCTTGAAGAAATGCCCGTGCAGATGCATGGGATGGGGCATCATGCTGTGGTTCCAGTAACCAAGCCTCACCTGCTCCCCCCGGCTGACCCGGATCGGCGCAACCCCGGGATAGATCTCCCCGTTGATGGACCAATAGGGGGAATGCATGCCCCCGCTCAATGTCTGAGGTATGAAACGGCCCGGGGTTGCGGGGCTGGAAGATGGATCGGGATACGGGGCTTGCATATCCCAGCAGGTTGCAACGCTTCTTCCAGGAAGGAAATCCGGTGGGGTGGGCGTATGGGCACGGGTCCCTTTGTATTGAACGGGGATTCTGAGCTGTCCTTCACCCAGCCCGGTCTCTCTGGCGGAGAGGAGCCAGGCGCCGGGGTTGTCCGCCACGAACTCCACATCATAGCGTTCTCCCATGCCGATCCGAAGGATGTCCGTTTGCATGGGCGCAACGGGGCGACCGTCCGTATGGGTTACCGTCATGGGGTGACCTGCCAGCTGCAGATCATAGATGGTCGCCGAGGAAGGATTCAGGAGCCTCAGCTTGACCTTTTCCCCTTGTTTCACCTCGAGCGGCTCGAGGTGGGGATACAACCGGCCATTCACCGAGTAGCCGTCATAGAAGGGTTCGAGGAGTGGGGCGCCGGCTTGTTCAGAACGCCCCCTCATCATTCCCCCCATCATGCCCATCGGGGATCTGCGCCGGGTCCTGGCCCGTCCTCCCCCGTCCTTCATCACCCAGTCCTCCAGCAGCAGGGTGTATTCGCGATCATGAGACCCGCTCTCTTTTGCAGGCTCGATGATGAAGGCGCCGTAAAGCCCCTGGTCCAGCTGATACCCGGCGTGCGAATGATAGATGTACGTACCGGCGGGCCTGGCTTCGAACTCATACAGAAACGACTCTCCGGGCCTGACGCCGTTTTGTGTGACCCCCGGTACGCCGTCCATCCGGTTGGGGACCGGAACGCCGTGCCAATGGATGCTCGCTTCCTCGGGGAGGTAGTTTCGGAGCACCACACGGATGATCTCGCCTTCCCGGACCCGGATCTCCGGACCGGGAACCCGGCCGTTGTAGGTCCAGGCCCAGAAGGTCGGGCCCTCGCCGAGATGCACCCGCGCCCTCGAGGCCGACAGCCTGAATTCCTTCACCGGGGCTGCGGGCTCTCCGAAGCAAAGCCTGGCCGCCCAGGCAGGCGTCAAGGAAACCGCAGTCGCGCCGAGAGCCTTTTTTAAAAATGAACGTCTGGATATCTTCATGGCGTTCTACTCCCTTATCAACCAAGGTTGCCCGGTTCTTGAGAAGGGGCACTCCGCCCAGTCCCTTTTCGTGGAGGAACCGGAACGTTCGGCTTACCACAGCCGCCGGACGATTCGATCGCCCTGCTTTTCTCCCCGGGCCTTTTCCATGTGACGAAGGGCGGCGAATTCAACGGCTGTCTGGCAGCGGTCGCATTTCATGGTGGACCTCCTTCCGGCTCCATACACTACAATTCCAACGGGCGGGCCATCTGTCAACAGTCCCGGAACGGCATACCGGAGAAAGCCGTCTTCCCTTGGGAGAGGAAATCGTTCGAAATGCCTGGATCATCATGTAGAATCAGCCGGGAGGAGCTCAGCAAAAGAGGATTGCGGTTGAGCGGGATTTTGCAAATCCGTCAATCTCGAAAGGAGAGTGCCATGGATGTCAAGCAGATCGACGAGGCCTTGACCCGATTCATTAGACCCGCCACATTCCCGCTGGCGGTCAAGCTGGCGTCTACAGGAGATGAGCTGCCCGAGCGGGCTCGAAGGCCGCTGAAGGATTTCGGCTACCCCATCGCCCTGTGCCAGGCGACCGCGCTCACGCGTCGCTACGGATGGACCATGGCCGTGGGCAAAGAGGACCAGTGCTGCCTGGGAGGCGCCCAGGCCATGGGATTCGTGGCGGCCACGGCCGATCAACCGATCGGGCCGGACAAGCGGCAGGAGCCGGGCCGCTACAGGTACCACGTGACCGCGACCCTGGATCGAGCGGAGTTCGTTCCCGACGTGGTGGTGGTGTACGGCAACAGCGCCCAGATCATGCGCCTGGTCCAGGCGGGCATGGGCGGTCCTGCGGGCGGCGGAAGCGTCCACGGTGCGGGCTCCGGGTTCGGGGATTGCGGCGACATCGCCGCGGGTACGGTTCTGAGGGACGAATGCCAGATGATCCTCCCCTCGGGCGGAGACCGGGTCTTCGGCGGGACGCAGGACCACGAGATGATCTTCGCCATGCCCTGGGGCAGGGTGGAGGCCGTGATCTCCGGCCTGGAAGAGACCCACAAGGCGGGATTCCGGTACCCGGTGATCACGGATGTGCGGCACCGTCCCAACCTGCCCCCGTTTCTCCGCATCCCCGAGGAGGCGTGAGTCGCGGCCGGCCCGGATATTTCCGGCCTTTCCAGAGAGCGGAGATCGCCCCGGGTCTCGATGGGTTGACGGCATCCGAGGTGCTCACTATGGTACATGTGCAGGGAGACCGGCGAAGGACCGCGGCGCGCATTCGACAGGTGGAGGGAGCATCGCCATGAGACGAGAAGATCTTCCCATGCCCCCGCACTACGATCCCGACAAGGTCGGCGGGATCTGGAAGGTGGACTACTTGAAACGGGAGCGGGAGGCTGAGGCCTGGGCCGAAACCCATCGCATTTCTCCGGCGCATGAGGACGATCTCCGCATCTGTCTTCTGGCCGTTGATGTCCAGAACACCTTCTGCACGCCGGGCTTCGAGCTGTTCGTGGCGGGGCGGTCCGGAAACGCTGCGGTGGAGGACAACCGGAGGCTCTGCTCGTTCATCTACCGGAACCTTTCCCGGATCACCCTGATTGCGCCCACCATGGACACCCACATGGCCATGCAGATCTTTCACCGTCTCTTCCTGGTGAACGACCGGGGAGAGCATCCGGATCCCCTGACCATTGTCACGTCCGATGACGTTCGGGAAAGACGCTGGCGCGTCAATCCCGCCGTCTGCCCGAGCCTGGGGATGACCGAGGAGTACGCCCGGGAGCATTTGCTGAGCTATGTGCAGAAGCTCCGTGAAAACGAGAAGTACGACCTCACCGTCTGGCCCTATCACGCCATGCTCGGCGGCATCGGGCACGCCCTGGTGCCGGCCGTGGAGGAGGCGGTCTTTTTTCACACCGTGTGCCGGAAGGCCCAGCCCGACTTCCAGGTCAAGGGGAGCAACCCCCTCACCGAGCACTACTCCGTGCTGGGCCCCGAGGTGACGGAGGACGCCGGGGGAAGGCGGATCGCCGGGAAAAACGAAGCCCTGGTGGAGAAGCTCGAGCAGTACGACGCGGTCGTCATCGC
>JAIPEI010000149.1 GCA_021737245.1 Deltaproteobacteria bacterium
CGGAGGTCAGATAGTCCGTCTCGGAGGAGAGCAGGGGGAAGCGGCTCTCCAGCTCCTCCTGCGTTTCGCGAGTGTCTCCGCCGGAAAGGAGGATCTCGTAGTGGACCTCGCCGTAGACAGCGTCCGAGAAGAAGGTCTGATTCGTGAGCCGTCCCTCGAAGACGCCGTCCGCATAGGTCCCTGCCTCCACCAGTCCATAGAGGGACCGCTCGTCCACGTCGGATGCGGATCCCCGGAGCTTGAGGTGGCCTCCCCACCGGGCATCCGGAGAAAACGGCAGGGACGCCGGCGCTTGGGAAGGCTCCGGCTCCGCCGGGGCGGCCTTCCCGGCGGACGCGGGCAGGGCGAGCGCCAGCAGGAGGAGAAAGACCCCCGAGCGGCAAGGGTGGCGCACCCCGCTCACGATTCCGCCTCCCCCTCTCTCCTCTCGTCCCCGGCCACCCGGCCGTCCCGAATGCGGATCAGCCTGCCGGCGTAGTCCATGACCATCCGGTCGTGGGTAGAGAAGACAAAGGTGACGCCCTTCGCCTCGTTCATGCTCCGCATCATGTCCATGAGGGCCCGGCCGGTGGCCGAGTCCAGGTTCGCCGTGGGCTCGTCTGCGAGCACGATGCTCGGCCCGGACACCACGGCGCGGGCCACCGCGACCCGCTGCTGCTGCCCGCCCGACAACTCCGCCGGGCGGCGGTCGTACATCCCTTCCAGGCCCACGTCGTCCAGGATGGCCCGGGCCTTTTCCCTCCGCTCCCTCGCGGCCACCCCCTGCAGAAGCATCACGTACTCCACGTTCTCCTCGGCGGAGAGCACGGGGATCAGGTTGTAGGACTGGAACACGAACCCCACCTGCTCGAGCCTCATGCCGGCCAGCTCGGATTCGCTCATGGCGCCCAGGTCGTTCCCGTTCAGCCGGATGCTCCCGGAGTCGGCCCGGTCCAGCCCGCCGATCAGGTTGAGAAGCGTGGTCTTGCCGGAGCCCGAGGGGCCGGCCAGGGCCAGGAAGTCCCCCTGGGGAACCTCCAGGCTCACCCCGTCCAGGGCGGTGATCTGAACCCTGCCCTGCCGGTAGGTCTTGGTCACGTCGCTCAGTGAAACGATGGATTGGGTTTCCATTTCCCTTACTTTCCTCTTTTCCTCTTCTCTCTTTCCTCTACGCTTTTCAGGTGTGCGCCAACGCCTCCACCGGCGTGAACCGGGCCGCCTTGACGGCCGGGTAGAGGCTCACCACGATCCCCAGGACAAAGACCACCACGTTGGCCAGGCGGAAGCCGCCTGCCTGAAGCTGCGGGTAGCCCACCCGCCGCATGCCTACCTCCGCCAGGCGCCCTGCCAAGGCGGAGAGGTCGATCCCGCTCTCCGCCAGCAGGTTCACGCTCAGGACCCCCAGCGCGTTTCCCGCGGCCGTCCCCAGGAGCAGCAGGAAGAACGACTCCGTCAGGACCCCCTGCACGATGCCGCGGGGCCTCATGCCCAGGGCCTTGAGCAGGCCGAACTCCCGGACCCGCTCGAAAACGGCCATCAGCAGGGTGTTTACGATGCCGAAGGCCATGGCGATAAAGACCACCAGGAACCAGAGAAAGATGAAGGTGTCGTAGAGCTCGATGGTTACGCGGACCAGAGGCAGCAGGTCTCTCCAGGTCTGGACGGCCAGCGGGGGCGTGGGCAGGCGGCGTTCCAGGGCCTCGGCCGTCTTCCCGGTCAGCTCATGGGAGGGGAGCAGCACGGCCGCCTCCGTGACCCCCCGCTCGAGCCCCAGCATGTCGCGGGCCGCGGCCATGGTGACGAACATGTACTGCTTCTCCGTGGCCTCCGTCTCGGCCCGGAAGATCCCCCGGATCCGGAAGGCCCTGGAGGCCACCTTGCCGTCGACGCCCAGGGACATCAGGACGACCCGCCGGTCGAGCCGGGTCTCGAAGTCCTCGGCCAGGGCCTTTCCGACCAGAATGCCGTAGGGATCGTCCGGCTCCAGGTAGTTTCCCTCCTTCACCGCCCCTCCGATGAAGGAGACCCGGGCCTCTCGTTCCGGGTCGATCCCCACCAGAGTCACCCCCTGGGCGTGCCGGGCGGTGTTTGCAATGGCGTTGACCCGGATCCGCTCGGTCCAGTGGGAGCCCGGCGGGAGCAGGGGTTCCAGGGCTTCGGCCACGCGGCCGGGCCGGTCGATGCGGTTCTGGATCACCGGATCACTCCGAAAGTCTTGGTGATGGACCTGGATGTGGCCGGTGAGGGTGGAGATGCCGATCTCGAGGTACTGGTTCGTCAAGCCGCGCATGAGGGCTCCCAGGAAGATCATGCTCCAGACGCCGATCACGACCGCGGTGAGGATCACCAGGGTTCTTCGGGGGTTTCTCCAGATGTTCCGCCACGCCATCAGGGTGTGCATGTCTCGGTTTCCCCGTTCACGGACGAGCTACTGGATGGTCGAGATCGCATCGACCGGCCGCAGCCTCAGGACCCTAAGAGCCGGGTAGATCACGGCAAAGGAGGTGATCAGGAGCACCACGCCCGCCCCCACCGTTGCTGAGAGGAGGGACAGCTCGGGGTACATCCGCTCGGGAAGCCCGAACTGCCGCAGGATCTCCTCGGCCCCGGAGAAGGCGATGCCGTGGGCCTCGAAGTAGAGGGTGACCGCAGCCCCAAGGACAACGCCCGCCGCAATGCCCAGACCGGTCATTACCCCGCACTCCGCCAGGATCATGCGGGATATCCGCCCGGGCGTGCTGCCCAGGGCCAGAAGAACGCCGAACTCCTTCTTCCGCTCGAAGATCGCCATGAGAAAGGTGTTGAGGATGCTGAAAGCCACCACGAGGATAAGGATCACGTAGAAGATGAACCCCGAGATCAGGTCCATCTGGATGCTCTGGACGAGACCGGGCATGAGCTCCTTCCAGTCCAGCACCACGAGCCCTTTCTCCACCCCGGGAAGGGTGGAGGCCAACCGCTGCTTGACCGCGGGCACGCTGTCCAGGCTTTCGCAGACCACCACCAGCTCGTGCACCCCGCCGCGCATGGCGTACACCTCCTGGAAGGCGGCCATGGGGATCTGAACGGTGGAGCGGTCAAACTCGTCCTGCCCGCTCTCGAACACCCCCTTCACCCGGACGGCCGAAGCGGCGATGGAGCCGTCCCGGCCCTGGCCCAGCAGCACGATCTCATCCCCCACGTCCACCTTCAAGTTGCGGGCCAGGAGCCGCCCGATCAGGGCCTGATACCCGTCGTCCGGGGCGAGAAAGGATCCCTTGCGCACCAGGCTCTCCAGGGTGGAGACGGCCGGCTCCCGCTCCGGGTCGATCCCCACTACGAGGGCGGCGTAGGTACGGTCCTCGGAGCTTACCAGGGAGAAGGCGCTGGCCCGGGTGGTGTAGGTGTCCACCCCCTTTGTCCTCTCCACGACCTTCGCCACGGCATCCGGCCGCTCCACCACCTGGCCGATTCGCCGCTTGTCATGATAGCCCTCGGCCTGGACCTGGAGGTGCCCCGTATGGATGGAGACGGCGGAGTTGATCATGGTGTCGTAGGAGCCGAACTGCCAGGAGAGCATGAAGATGAGGATCAGCCCGGCAAAGGCCACCGACGCCATGGTCAGCACGCTACGTCTGGGGTTGCGCCACACGTTCCGCCAGGCCATCTGGGTGGTGAACGATTTCATGGCTCCGTTTGCCCCTTTCCTTGGGCCCCTGGCCGGTCTTCTTCTCGCCGGTTGTCTCTGACGGGTTAATCATGGAGAAGTTTGACGGTCTCCTGTTTTCTTTTATCACCTCTCACCTTCACCTTTCACCTATCTCTCGGGCGTCCTCAGGTTCGACAGGGTGAAGGTGCCCGCCGGGATCTCCACGTCGAAGGCGATCTCCCGGTACTCCAGGAGCGTGTACTCGCCCTCGGCGTCCGCCTTCTGCATCTTCCAGGTCGCCGGGAACAGCTTTCCGCCCATCATCCGGATGTCGCCGGCGGACATGGTCTTGACCGGCTCCATATCCTGGTCGAAGAAGGTCTCCTCGAGGAAGATGTGATCCTCGCGGATGCGAAGCCTCTGTTTACCCCAGACCACCGGGGCCCTGGGCATGGGATGGGACTCGATGACGTAGACCTTCTTTCCCTCGTGAGAGCCGGTGCCCACGATCTCGTGGTTGTAGTCCTTGATCAGGCTGTCGCTCTTGGCCAGATCGTTGTTGGAGAAGTCGGAGCCCATCCAGGACTGGCTCATCATGGAGGGCGGGACCTTGATCACGCGGTTCACCTTGGGGTTGTACATCCACATTTCCGGTCCCTTCTTCAGGGTGCCGTTTCCCCGGTCCTTGGGCGGCCCCAGGATGCGGATCAGACTCCGGTCCTCGCCCTTGGTCCACGCCTTGATGGTGAAGACCCGCTCCCACTCAGGCCGGTGCACGGTCATGTCCACGGTTCCCACCGAGGTGTCGCCCCGGTAGTAGTGGAAGCTCGCCTCCACAACGGCCTGGGCGTCCTCGGCATGGGCCGGGGCGGCGATGCCCGGGAGTAGGAGCAGAAGAGGGGCGAACCGGAGCAATGCGTTCATGGCTTTCTCCCGTCTGAGGGCTCGGGCGGCGGATCGGGCCGGGCCGCCAGGCCCTGAAGGACCACGGAGAGGAACCGCTCCGTGGTGGTCTCGAGGTCGAAGGTTTCGTCGAACCAGGCCTGGAGGATCAGGGCGTCCCAGGTCCCCACCAGGGCCGCGGCCACAGCCTCGGGGTCTGCGTCGCCTCGGAACTCCCCCCGGGCCATCCCTTCCCGCACGAGGCCGGACACAATGCCGCGGAAGCTGCTGTACATCTCCTGGAACACGCCCTTGAACCGGTCCCGAAGCTCCGAGGAGGAAGAGGCGGACCAGAACTCCATGACCAACCCGTAGTAGTCGTCCATTCCGGACCACTGCTCGACGAGGGATCTCCCCATGGCCCGCAGCTTCTCCGAGGCCGGGGCGCCCAGGGAGTCCACGCCGATGCGGGCCCGGGTCCAGGAGGTTTCTGCAATCCACTCGAACACCGCGAAGAAGAGGTCGCTCTTGCTCGCGACGTACTCGTAGAGGGTTCCCTTGCCCACACCCGCCTCGGCCGCGATCTCGGCCACGGAGGCGTTGAAAAACCCCTTCCGCGCGAACACCCGCGCGGCCGCCTCGATGATGCGCTGCCGTTTCTGGAATTTCCGGCCTTCAGACGACATTGCTTCTCCGATAATGACCATTTAGTCGAGAGCAATAGGCTGAAATCAAAAGCGGAAGGTCAGCATTAGAAATACCGACCGACTGGTCAGTATTATAAGGAGGCCGAAATCCCTGTCAAGAGAAAATGCCGGGCCTCAGGATGTCCTCCTCAGGAGACGTTCGTAGGAGGCCTGGAGCTTCACAAAGGCCTCGCTCTCCCCGCCCCGGTCGGGATGGCATTCCATGGCCAGCCTGCGGTAGCGCCGGGTGAGCTCCCTCCGGCTCATGCCGCGGAGCTTCTCCGGTTTGATCCCCAGCCTGCGGCAGGCCGCCTTTTCGGCCTCATCGAACCCCCCGGATCGTCTCGGAGGAGCGTAAAACCGGTGCTTTCGGATGAAGTCCTCCACGTACCCCCGCCCGGGGGCGCTTCGTTCGAATTCACTATCGAAGTAGAGGATCGCATAGCGCACCAGGTAGGCGTGGAGATCGTTCGGGAGGTGATCCTCCACGCCGAGGAAGAAACGGGGGTCCCGGTTGAGGCGGCAGAGGTCCTCGAGAAAGACCGCGTCCACCCGCTCGGGGTCCAGAGCCTCGGGCTGGTTCCGGGTCATGAGGTGGCTGAAGCGGGTCTGGCAGCGAAGGGCCGTGTACAAATAGGGCCTTATCTCCCACGGGGGGAGCTCCCGCTCCATCTCCTCCAGGACGGCCTCGATCTCGTCCCGGCTTTTGTCGATGAGAACGTTCAGAAAAGGCCAGGGCCGGGCGTCGAGGTTGCCGATGTCCACGCGTCCGCAGCGGAGATAGTGTAGCCGGCGTTTGTCGAAATCGTGGAGGGACTGCTGCCGCCGGAACAGCTCATCCCTGGAGTAGGCCTTCCAGGGTTTCTTGGAGGGATCGTACCGCTGGAACTGCTCCACGATGCGCCGGATGCGGGGGTCGAGAAAGGGTAGAAAGAGCGCCTCCAGCGCGTCGTCCGAGACGTCCCCGCCGAGGTCGCGAAGCTCCTCCTCCAGACCTTCCCGGACGTGGAAGCTGTTCCCTCCCGGGTAGTCGATCCAGGCGCCGGGATCGGGGCCGAGGTCCTTGAGCACCCGATGGCGCCACAGCTCCCCTGCGGCGTAGGATTCGCAGATCAAGTAGTGATTCCGGCCTCTTCGGCAGGCGCATTTGAGATACATGAGGCCCCTTTCCGTTCCCCTGGTACGGGCTCGGTCCGGGACGATTCACAGGCGGAACTCGAACCCGGGGACACTATGATGGCATGCATTCGGCCGGATGGAAAGGGGGAATCAGGAGAGCTCGGGGCGGGTCAGCTTCTCCTCGTACACCGACAGGAGAAAGACCGTGGCAAAGGGCTGGGTGAAGAGCCAGCCGATGAAAACAGACCCCCCCACGGCGGACAGGCCCAGGTAGAGAACCATCACCACGATCTGGTCCAGGGTGCTCTTGCCCGTGGACATGCGGAAGCTCTCCTTGACGGCCTCCACCAGGCCCATGCCTTTGTCGGTCATGAGGGGCAGCACGTAGAGGCAGCCGAAGGAGACCGCGAGGGCGACCGCCAGTCCGGGGAGCACCAGCAGGGCGAACCCGATCATGATGGCGAAGAAAACGGCCAGTCCGAACAGGAACAGGGGCAGGAACAGGCGCAGCTGGGAGAAGATGTCCTGAACCCTCGGCTCGCGGCCCTCCCGGATCATGAGAAGAATGGAGTGCATGTAGCCTGCCATGATCACCGGTGCGAGGATCCCCAGGGAGAGAAAGCTCACCACGCCCATGGCGAGGGTCATCAGGATCAGGGGGGCGATGTACCGGAGGGTCAGCGTCCAGGCCGTCTCCAGATGGGCCTTGAAATCCATCATGCTCTCCTTTCGTACCGGTCTCAGGCTTGGGCTTGGAGAGGCGCGGGGGCGGCGTCCCTTGCACCGATCCCGGCGGATCGGCTCCCCTCCTCACCAGCGGGGTCAAGATAGCACAGGCAGGGACCCTTGTCCATACGAAGAAAGTGATTACTACTTACCGGTAGGTAGGTTTTTTCTTGACCCGGCCCGCCGGCTCGTGCTAGAGATGCCGGCTCCGGTGAGAAAACGGGGATGGACGGCTTCGCAACCAGTGCTCAGCCGCGGCCTGAAACGATGTAATCTTTTGATATCGCGAGGGCGGATCCCTTGCGTTAAGACTTCTTGCGACGATATCGGGATTCATGCCAAAAGAAGACAGACAGAGCAGCTTCGAGACGGATGCCCGGGGGCGGCTCCTGGAAGCGGGAACCGCGCTTTTCGCCGAACGGGGGTATGCAGGGACCACCGTGCAGGGGGTCGTCGGGCGGGCCGGCGTGACCAAGCCGGTGCTCTACTACTACTTCGAGAGCAAGGCCGGGCTCTTCCGCGCCATCCTGGACCGCGCCGGCCGGATGCAGGAGGACCTCCTGGTGCACATCATGGAGATGCCGGGATCCACCCTCGACCGCTTCCTCATCCTCTACCGGAGCATCTACGAGGGCATGGCCGAGCATCCGGACCTGTTTCGCCTGATTCACAACCTGCTGTTCGGCCCTCCGGCCGGCATCCCGCCCTACGACGTGATGGTGTTTCATCGCCGGATGTTCGCGGCGGTTCAAAGGATCTACAACGAGGGGGTGGCCAGGGGGGAGGTGGTCGAGGCGGAGCCCGACGAGGTGGCCATGCTCGTCCTGGGCCTGATGGACTTCTGCTTTCACCACGACCAGGCGCTGGGCGGCGTACCGGATCCATGCCGGCCCGAGCGGCTCCTCAGGCTGACCTTTCAGGGCCTGGCTGCACGACCCCGCTGAACAAGGGCGGAATGCATCGGAGAGTTCAACGGGTTTATGGGCGGGCACGATACCGGCGTTTCGACGATCGAGCAGACTTCCTAATACCGCGTCTCAAAAATTCTGCACCTGATATTGGCAATTTGGCATCATGATTTATTCCTTGACATTTGACCCACCATATGGTAGGCTTTTCGCTATATCACCCCAATACAGCGGGTTTCATGGCAGAAAACCTTTTCAA
>JAIPEI010000150.1 GCA_021737245.1 Deltaproteobacteria bacterium
TCACTTACACCCAGTTTCTCACACCCACACCAGCCCCGGATGAGTTTGGCCTTCGTACTCGTACTCGTACTCGATCTTTTGCTTATTCGTGGGACACCATACTCAACTCGCGGTATTCCAGGGACGGTTCCGGTTTGAAAAAAGACGAGTACGAGTACCGCTTCGCTGAGTACGAGTACGAGTACGGGAAGGACCCGGCTGTGGCCTGGGGACCAGGGTGCTTGCGGTCAGTCCACCTCCACCGCCCCTACCTGTACTGCTTCGGCTGGACGTCGTACTTCTTCACCTTGTAGCCGAAAATGCGCTCGGTGGTCTGAAGCACCTGGGCCGCCTTGCGCATGTTCCCGCGGCAGCTCTTGAGGGCATCGATGAGAAGCTCCCGCTCGAAACGTTCCACCGCCTCCTTCAATGACTGGGCCTGGAGCGTACCTGTCTCTTCGGCGGTCTGAAGGGTCGGCGGGAGGTGGTAGCTGTGGATCACCCGGTCCTCGCAAAGAAGCACGGCTCGCTCCATGCAGTTCTCCAGCTCCCGCACGTTTCCAGGCCAGTGGTATTGCATCAGCGCGTCGATGGCCGGGGTGGAGATCCGGCGGATGTCCTTGCCATACTCGTAGCTGTACTTTTCCAGAAAATGGTCCGCCAGCAGGAGCAGGTCAGCCTCCCGTTCCCGCAGCGGGGGCAGGTAGATCGGGTACACGTTGAGGCGGTAGAACAGGTCCTCCCGGAAGGCGCCCGCCTCCACGGCGTCGGCCAGATTTTTGTTCGTGGCCGCGACGAGGCGCACGTTCACCTTGATGGTGCGGGTGCCCCCCAGCCGCTCCAGCTCCCGCTCCTGCAGGACCCTGAGCAGCTTGCCCTGACTCTCGAGGTCCAGGGAGCCGATCTCGTCCAGGAAGATGGAGCCGGTGTGGGCCAGCTCGAACTTGCCCTCCTTCTGGCGGTTGGCGCCGGTGAAGGCGCCCTTTTCGTGGCCGAAAAGCTCCGCCTCCACCAGGTTGGCCGGCAGAGCGGCGCAGTTGACCTTGACAAACGGCTTGTCTGCTCGGAGGCTGTTGTAGTGAATGGCGTTGGCCACCAGCTCCTTGCCCGTCCCGCTCTCTCCGAGCAGCAGGACGTTTGCGTTGCTCTTGGCCACCTGGGTGATCAGGTGGAAGATCTCCTGCATCTTGCGGCTGTTTCCGATGATGTTGCTGAAGCTGTACTTCTCGGTCAGCTCCCTGCGCAGACGCAGGTTCTCCTTGCCCAGCTGCTCCTTCTCGCGGTTGATTCTCTCGAGGAGGCTCAGCTTCTGTGCGATCAGGCCGCTGATGATGGTCAGGAGCTGGACGTCGTCGTCCAAAGCCGAGGCGCCGTCGAAGACCCGGTCGACGCTCAGGGCCCCGAGCACGCGCTTGCCCTCCTTGATGGGAACGCAGATGAAGGAGATCTTGGATTTGTCGAGCCGGCTTCTCGCCCGGGTCCGATCCAGGAACAGCGGCTCCTCGTCCAGGTGGGGAATGGCCATGGGGCGGCCCGATTCCACCACTCGGCCGGTGATTCCCTCCCCCAGCTTGTACCTTCCCCGACTCCCCCCCGACGGCGTCCCGTGCGCCACGACGATGTGGATCTCCGAGGTCACCGGCGTCAGCAGGGTGATGGAGCCGCGGTTCATGCCCAACCGTCGGCTCATGATCTCGAGCACGTCGTAGAGCGTCCTGCGCAGGTCCAGCGTGGCGTGAAGCGCGTGGGTGATCTCGAAGAGGACCTCGATCGCGCTCGGTTGGGCGGTTTTCCTTTTGACCATGCTTGCTCCCGGTGGAGATCGGCTCGGATTGCCGGGGTAGAACGAATTCGTTTTCCTGCTTATTCGGCTATACAAAAATGTAGCAAACCGGGCAATCGTTTTCTCACCCTATCCCTTGAAATTTCAAGTCGGCCGGGGTATCAATGGCCCAGCACCGGCGGGACACCATCACCATCCCCTGCCGCCTCAAAAAGGATTCGATATGTTTCGAAACTTCAAAACCGTGAGCCGCATTTTGTACGGACGGGGCGGCTTTGCCCAGCTCGATCAGCTGACCGAGGAGGTCCGCGACGACCGCCTCGAGGGGGTAGCCTTTGTGGTGGACGACGTGTTCAAGGACATCCCCGTGGCCGACCGGCTTCCACTGAGAGAGCGGGATGCCGTCCTGTGGGTCAATGTCGACCAGGAGCCCTCCACGGAAACCGTGGACGCGCTGGCAACGGAGATCCGGGCCCGGCGGATGAACCCTCCGGCAGCGGTCGTGGGACTGGGCGGCGGGAGCGTGCTGGACATCGCCAAGGCGGTCTCGGTCATGCTCACGAATCCGGGTTCGTCGGCCGACTATCAGGGCTGGGACCTCGTCCGGAACCCTTCCGTCTATCACATCGGCGTTCCGACCCTTTCCGGAACCGGGGCCGAGGTGTCGCGCACGGCCGTCCTGATCGGCCCGGTCCGCAAGCTGGGCATCAACTCGGATCACTCGGTGTTCGACCAGATCCTCCTCGACCCTGATCTGACGATCACGGTGCCCGGCGAGCAGTGGTTCTACACCGGCATGGACTGCTACATCCACTGTGTGGAGTCCCTGAGCGGGACCTACCTCAACGCCTTCAGCAGGGCTTACGGCGAGAAGTCGCTCGAGCTCTGCCGGGAGGTGTTTCACGGGCCGCGGGGGCCGGGGTCCGACGAGAAGCTCATGATCGCATCCCTCCACGGAGGGATGAGCATCGCCTACTCCCAGGTCGGCGTCTGCCACGCCCTGTCCTACGGCCTCTCGTACGTCCTGGGGCTGCATCACGGGATCGGCAACTGCGTGGCGTTCAACTGCCTGGAGGAGTTCTATCCCGAAGGCGTGGCCGAGTTCCGCGACATGTGCGGGAAGCACGGAATCGTTCTGCCCCGGGGCCTTGTCGAGAACCTGGAGGAATCGCGGCTGGACAGGATGACCGGGATCGCGCTCAGCCTCGACCCCCTGTGGGAGAACGCCCTGGGCGATAACTGGAGGGACCGCATGCCGGAGAGCAGGGTGCGGGAGCTCTACCGGAGGATGTAGGGCGATTACAGGCGATCGCCCAGGTTGCCGTACCGGTGATACATGTCGCAGACGGCCTGGTTCTGCACGTAGTGGATGAGCTCGATCCGCCCCTCCATGAGGACCGGCTCGCGCGCGATGTAGAAGCCCTTCTCCGCCGCCGCCGCGAGCACATCGTGGGGGACCCGCTCCGGGGCCGCATAGCGGATGCGGGCCAGCTGCGGGATGGCCCGGATCAGCTCGTGGTCGGACTGGCGCACGACCTGAACATCGCGCAGGAACCGCCTCCCCTCCTCGCCGAAGACAAACGCGGTCACGCGGTTCTCCACCCCCGGAGGAATGCTCAGGACCACCTCGTTCCCGCAGATTCCGGCCGCCGCGACCCGTGCCAGCACCTCGAAGAGCCCGTCCTCGGGGTGCAGCCGAACCGCCACCGCGCCCAGCGGCAGGAAACGCAGGACGTTGTCCTGCCCGCGGAGGTGAAAGTAGTCCTTTCCCCGGCTGAACTCCTGCTCGTACCGGTAGAGGTAGCTCTTGACCGCCCGAACCGTCTTTTCGATCTCCTCACGATGCTCCTCGGGCACCAGCCTCCAAATCAGCTTCCGTCGCCACTCCAGCACCAGCCTCAGCAGTCGGTGCTCCGCGTCGATGGCGTTGACGACCGGCCCGGCCGTCTCCTCGAACTGCATGAGCTGGGCCACATAGTTCGGAGAGCCGGCCTTGACCGCCGGGCCCAGTGCGGATTTACCCATGCCGCCGAACGGCTGACGCAGCGTGACCGCCCCGGTGGTTCCCCGGTTGACGTACAGGTTGCCGCAGCGGATCCCCGCCTTCCACTGCTCCTGCTCCCGCACGTCCAGGCTCTCGATGCCCGAGGTGAGCCCGTAACCGGTCTGGTTGACGAGACGGATGGCCTCCTCGAGGTCCTCCGCTCGCATCACCCCGAGGACCGGCCCGAAGAACTCCGTCATGTGCGTGTAGCCGCCCGGCTGGACCCCCCACTTGATGCCCGGCGTCCACAGGTAGGGGTTCCCCTCGATGTTCCTGGGCTTCAGGGCCCAGGTCTCCCCGGGCTCCAGCTCGGTGAGCCCGCGCAGGAGGTCCCCTTGCGGCGGCCGGATCAGCGGCCCCATGCGGTTCTCGAACGCCCAGGCCGAACCGGTGCCGAAGCTCTCCGCCGCGTCCACCAAGTGCCGGCGGAACTTTTCGTCCTCGTACAGCTCGGGCTCCAGGATGAGCAGGGACGTGGCCGAGCACTTCTGACCGCAGTTCCCGAAGGCCGAGTAGATGATGTTCTTGACGGCCTGGTCCCTGTCGCTCATGGAGGTCACGATGGTGGCGTTCTTCCCGCCGGTCTCGGCGGAGAGATGGACGCCGGGTTTCTCCTGGAGAATCCGCATGCCCGTCTCCGTGCCGCCCGTCAGGATGACGCAGTCCACGTCCGGGTGGGTCGCCAGCCGCGATCCCGCGGATCCGCCCGGGCAGGGAAGGAGCTGGAGGACGTTTTTGGAAATGCCCGCGCGCCAGAAGGACCGGCAGAGGACCCAGGCCACCGCAACGGCGTCCGTGGCCGGCTTCAGAATGACGGTGTTTCCGGCGGCAAGCGACGCAGCAACCCCTCCACAGGGGATGGCGATGGGAAAGTTCCACGGGCTGATCACTGCAGCCACGCCCTTGCCCCGGCACGCCACGGTCTCGATCCCGTGGAACGTTCGGGCGGAAAACGGGTAGTACTCAACAAAGTCGATCGCCTCGGACACCTCCACGTCCGACTCTCCGAACACCTTTCCCGTGGCCGCGGCGGCTACGCCGATGAGATCGCCTCTGGCCCTGCGAAGCTCCACGGCCACCCGGCTCAAGGCCCGATGCCGCTCATCCACGGTCAGATGCCGCCAGCCGTCGGGGTCCTCCGCGGCCGCGGCCACGGCCCGGTCCACGTCCTCTTCCGTGCCCATGGCGGACCGGGCCACCAGCACCTCGTCCGGAAGCCGGTTGGTGTCCAGGCAGTCCCTGGTGTCCCTGCCCGTGTACACCTCATCGCCGCCCACCACCAGCGGGATCTCCAGGACGGGGTCGCCCGGCGATTTGTACCATCGGTCTCGTATCTCTTCGGCCCAGGCCCGGTTCCCCGGAAGGCACCAGTCCGTGTCGGGCTCGTTGTTGAACTCCTTTTCATGGAACGTTCCCACGGTTGCGGGGAAGGATTCGCTCCTCCGATCCTGGGTTCGGTGCGGGGCCGTTCCCGCACGGTCCATTCCGGCGTAGGAAGCGATGAACTGCTCCTTGAGAAAATTCCATGTCCCGGACCCCGGCTGGAGGCTCGGGGCGTAGCGAAGGAAGTTCTCCTCGGCCGTGTTTTCGTCCAGACGACGCACCAGGTAGGCGATGGCGTTGATGAACTCCTCCCTCGACGCCACGGGCGCATAGAGGAGCACGTCGCCCGCCGTCTCGTGGAGGGCCCTTCGGACGTGATCCGCCATGCCCTCGAGCATCTCGAAGTAGAAGTAGCCCGTCACGCCCAGCTGCCTGCCCAGCGCACAGGCGTAGGCGAGCTCGAACAGGTTGTGCGACCCGATGCCCAGATGCACGGCCCGGATGTTGTCCGGGTCCATTCCAAAGCGGACCATGCGCTTGTAGTTGGCATCCACGTCCAGCTTGTTGTCGTAGGTGGCCAGGGGCCAGTTGTAGACGGCCGACTCCACGAGCTCCATCTCCATGTTCGCGCCTTTGACGATGCGGAGCTTGATGGGGCTTCCCCCTGCGGCCACCCTCCGGCGCGCCCATTCGGTGAGCGCCTTCTGCTGGGCGAATGAGTCCGGCAGGTAGGCCTGGAGCACGATGCCCCCCGGGTAGTCCTTGAACTCCTCCTGGTCCAGGCTCCGCCTGAAGGCCTCCACGGTGAGCTCCAGGTCGCGGTACTCCTCCATGTCCAGGTTGACGATCTTGGGAACCTCCGTGCCGTCGCTCCGGGTGAACCGCTGCGACTGTGCAGCCCGGTAGAGCTCGGTGAGCCGCTCCGTGAGGATTTCGAGGGTGTGCTCGAAAGCCAGGGGGCTGATCTGCGAGAAGATGGTGGACATCTTGACGGAGATCACCTCGATGTCCGGGTTCTTCAGATCCTCGATATAGATGTCGAGCCGCCGCCGGGCCTCCTTCTCCCCCAGGATGGCCTCGCCCAGATGATTGATGTTCATCCGGACGCCCTGCCCCCTGCGCTTCTTCAAGTGCTCGGTCAGGGCATCCGGCTCTCCGGGAATGATGGCGCGGCTGCTCTCCTGGCGCATCTTTCCGATCATCTTCGGGATGGACACAGAGGGGAGGTAGCGGCCCAGGCCCAGAAACATCTGGACCAGGAGACGGTCCACCCGCGAAAAGAAATCCGGAACCCCCTGGGAGCGAAGCAGGTGATTGATCTGGTCCGCCACACGGTGCGGGTTTCCGGATCGGAAGCTCTGATCGATGAGCCGGGTCAGGATCACCTTGTCCCGGGGGTGATCGAGGAGACGTTTCATCTGCTCCTGGATCTTCTGCTCCTCGGATGTCAGCAGCTCGTTCGCCCGCTGCTGCCAGGCCTCGGCCAGGGAGATGGCTTCCTCGAGGACGACGTCCTGGGTCGGCTGGTTCATGACAGGCTCTCCGTTTCCGCGGCCCGGGCTCACCCGGATCCGCGTTCCTCCTTGGACTGCATGTAGCGCTTGAACCGTCTCACATGCTCCCGGGCCAACCGCCCGGCCCGGTCGGCATCGCCGGCCTGGACCGCGGCCACGATGTCGCTGAGGTCCTGATAGTTCTCCGCCAGCTCCTCTTTCCCGGCGGTGAGAAACCGTTCGTAGTAGCGATGAATGTTGTCGTGAATGGTCTGGAGGATGAAGGCGTAGAGGGGGTTCCGGGCGACCCTGGCCAGGGTCATGTGCATCTTCTCGTCCACGCGGACGAAGTCGTCCCACTCCGCGAGCCCGGCGTCCCGGTGACGTCGCGCCTGGTCCAGCAGGGATCTCAGCTGAGCGATGTCCTCCCTTCGAGCCCTCCGGGCGGCCAGCCCGGTCACGGTTCCCTCCACGTCCTCCCGGAACTCGGCCAGATGCTTCAGGGAAACAGTCTGGCTGCGAATCAGCATGGCCAGGTTGTCGCTGAAGGCGTCCGCGTTTGCGCCCTTGACCACGGCGCCGCCGCCCACGCCCAGCCGGATCTCGATGAGCCCCTTCTGCTCGAGCACCCGCAGGGCCTCACGCAGGGTGCCGCGGCTGGTCCCGAACATCTCCCCAAGCTCCCGCTCTGCGGGCAGCCGTTGTCCCGCCTGGAGGCGTCCCTCCAGGATGGCGTCCTGGATCTGCTCCACCACGTCCTGGAAGATCCGGTTCTGCCTGGCTTTGCGAAAGATTTTCTCCACGGTCCTCTCCGAACGGCCATCCTCCATGTTACTCCCCGAGGTAGGCCTGCCGGATCCTGGGGTCGGCGAGCAGGGTCCCGGCCCGGTCCTCCATCACGATCCTCCCCGTCTCCAGCACGTAGCCCCGCTCCGCCGTCTTCAGCGCGATGTTCGCGTTCTGCTCCACCAGCAGGATCGTCGTCCCGTCCCTGTCGTTGATCTCCCCCACGATCTCGAAGATCTTCCGCACGAACAGCGGCGCCAGGCCCAGCGACGGCTCGTCCAGGAGCAGCACCTTCGGCCGGCTCATCAGCGCCCGCCCGATCGCCAGCATCTGCTGCTCTCCCCCCGACAGCGTCCCGCCCTTCTGCCTCCGCCGCTCCCGCAGCGCCGGAAACAGACCGTACACGTGCTCCAGATCCCGCTGGATCTGCAGACGGTCCCTGCGGAAAAACGCCCCCATCTCCAGGTTGTCCTCCACTCCCAGACGCGGAAAGATCCGCCTCCCCTCCGGCACCTGGCACAGACCCAGGGGCGGAAGCGTCGCCGCCACCGCCCCCTGGATCTCACGACCGTCGTACTCGATCTCCCCCCTCACACACTTCACGATCCCGGAGATCGTCATCAGCGTCGTGGTCTTCCCCGCTCCGTTCGCCCCGATCATGCACACGATCTCCCCAGCGTACAGCTCCACAGAGATCCCCTTGAGCGCGCGGATCCGGCCGTAACCCGACCCCACCTCCCCCAGCCTCAGTATGGGCTCCGACG
>JAIPEI010000151.1 GCA_021737245.1 Deltaproteobacteria bacterium
CACAGCTCGCCAAGCTCCAGGATGGTCCCTGTTTGGTAGGCGGCCACAAAACCGCTGAGACTTTCCGGATCCGCCCGTCCGTCCCCGTGCGAGATGATCTCCAGCGCAATGTCGTAAACGCGCGGAAGCCCACCCGATGCTCCGTTCAGCAAGCTCGGCAGCTCGCGGCTGTACCCCTTGGGCAGGTGCCGCCTGGCCATGCGAATCTGTTCCTCGATCAGATAGAAGTTATCGAGCAGCCACTCTCCTGCAGGCGGTATGCGGTGGCTCGCCTGTACCGCCGTTGTCAACAGATTGCAGACCCCGGTCAATACACCTTCATTGTCGGCCAGTCTCGTGAGAAGCCGGTCCGAAGAGCGCCCCGGCCTCAGCTTGTGCGAACCCGCCAGCGCCTTGCCGTGCCGCTTCATCTGCTCCCTGCTGAAAAGCTCCGACCTCAGGAGCGGCTCTTCACCCGCGTACACCTGCGCAAGGTCGGTTCCACCGAGACGCGCCCTCAAATGTCCCAAGAGCCGGAGAAGCCTTGATCCGCTCAGTCCCGCCCCTGGGATCTTCTTAGGTTTTCTCATCGTTGTTTGCTCGGTTCCCTGATCCCGTCAAAGCTTTGCCTGCGACGGCTGAGCGGAGTTCTTGCGAAGCCGTCAAGAGATCGTCTGCCGGCCGGCTCCAAAAATGTGGATCTCGCAGATCCTCCGGTAATGATGGCCGTAGATGGCCAGGGTCACTGCCAGCGGAAGCAGCCTGGGTCTCCGCACAAGGGTCCATGTCAGCAGACGCCAGTATTGAAATCGCTCTTTCCCGAAGACGCCCAGCCGCAGGCAGGCGCGCCAGAATGCGAGGACCCGCTGACGGTCAGAGGGGGTTCTCGCCGCCGGCGCCTTGAGCTCCGCCAGGATGCACCTGACCCGCTGGTAGTATTTGCGGGGGGAGTAGATCTGCTTCATGATGGTGCGATAACCGTCCACCAGCTTGTCCAGACCCATGGCCGGGATGATATTGGTGCGGCCGTCCACATTGTCGCCGGAGAACTCCGCGCACACGCGTTGCTCCCGCGCAAGGCGTTCAAACAGCCGGGTCCCCGGAGGGGCCTGAAGCAGACCCACCATGGCCGTTACAATGCCGCTCTTCTGAATGAACTCGATCTGGCGTTGAAAGATCGAGGAGGTGTCGCTGTCGAAGCCGACGATGAAGCCTCCCATGACCTGGAGCCCGGAGCGGTGTATTTTCTTGACGTCCTTCAACAGATCTCTGTTTTTATTGTGGGTCTTGCAGCACTCGGTGAGGCTTTTCTCATCCGGGGTCTCGATGCCGATGAAAACGGAATCGAATCCGGCCTGGACCATCATGTCCATGAGCTCGGGGTCATCGGCGAGATTGATCGAGGCTTCGGTAAAGAATACGCATCCTTTCTTACCCCTTCGCCACTCGATCAGGGCGGGAAGCAGCTGCTCCTTGAGGGAGTGCTTGTTGCCGATGAAGTTGTCGTCCACGAAAAAGATGTTGCCCCGCCAGCCCGCCTGATAGATGGCCTCCAGCTCGGCGACCACCTGCCGGGGGGCCTTGGTGCGCGGCTTGTGGCCGAAGAGGGCCGTAATGTTGCAGAAGTCGCAGTTGAAAGGGCAGCCCCTGGAATACTGAATGTTCAAGGACGCATAGCGATTCATGGGAATCAAATCCCACAAAGGAACCGGGGTCTCGTTCATGTCGGGATACCCGTCGGCGTTGTATCTCCTTTTCGGGCATCCGTTCTCCAGGTCCGCTATGAAGGCCGGCAGGGTCAGCTCGGCCTCGTCCAGAACCAGGTGATCCACCTGCTCGAAGGCGTCCGGTTCAGCCGTAAAAAGCGGCCCGCCGGCAACGACCTTCAATCCCATGCCCTTGCAGCGGTCGATGATCCGGGAGGCGGCCTTGCGCTGGAGCGCCATTGCACTGATCAGGACCAGGTCCGCCCAGGCCAGGTCGTCATCCTTGAGCTCGTCCGTGTTCTCATCCTTCAGGCGCTTGGTCCACTCCTCAGGCAGCAGTGCCGCCACGGTCAGGAGTCCAAGCGGCGGAAAGGCCGATTTCTTGCCGATAAATGGGAGCGCATAGGTGAAAGACCAGAATGTCTCCGGAAATTTGGGATAAACCAGTAAAACGTTCATGCTTTGCTCTCCTTTCATAATCTGGAGCTTATTTTTCGACGCGCAGCGAGCACTGCGGTCATCCCTTCGTTTTGCTGGATCGTGTAAATATGGATGCTGTGCGATTGGTGCAACAGGCTTTTTGTCCCCAGCAAAACGCCGAATAGGTCCGACTGGAGATGGTGATCGAGCTTTTCGCGATTTTCCCACTCCTCGAACACGCAAAGCTCGTCTTTGTCTTTTATGCCCTTTAGGAGTGTGTAGCTGAGGCAGCCCGTTTCCCTCTTCATAGGGGATGTCAACGACAAAAGTGTTTGAACCACTTCTTTTTGTTTTTCCGGTAACACACGCATGGTGATTCTGACGATGATCATGGCAGCCACCTTCCGGCAAAGCTGATCTTCAGGTTTATTTCATGGCTCGCGGATGATCTCGCGCAATGCCTGATTTCCATCACTCAAGACTCGTGCCGGAACTCGCGCGCCCGGATCCTTGAGTGTATCAAATTGGATTAATTAGGTTTTATCGTCAAATCGATGTGGTTGGGCAATGCGGAAAGGATCAACGCCGCTGGTCACATACAATCACTGCGCATATGTGACCAGTCTCGATGCCGTGGCAAAAAGGGTGGAAGCAGGAGACAGGTCCTGCCGTTTCAGCGGCAGGTGAGAGCGTTGACCGGCGGCTGAGCGGGTCAGGCCCGCTCGAACGTGTCCCGGTCCCGGTCCTGGAGAAAGACCTGGGTGAACGTTCCTTCGGCGGCCTGTTCGAACCAGGACTCTGCGGTCCGGCGGCAGGCAGGGCAGGCGTTGGGGGGAATCCTCACGGCAAATACGTGGTTGCCCGTGCTGGCGGCGGACTCCACGCCCAGGGCGCCTGCACAGTCCCGGCACACCCGGATGAGCTCGCGCTGGCGCTCGAAGATGCCGTCCGTGTCGTAGAACACCTCTCTTTTCCGCTCCAGCACCTCCCCCGGCGAGTGGGACGGAGCCTCGTACTTCCCCTTCAGGAACACCTGCCTCAGGCGGGACACGAGCCGGTCGACGTTCTGGGTCACGTCGGGGCTCTGGGGCCGGTACTCCCGGTCGTAGTTGGGCTCCCTGACGTTTCTGAAGTCCAGCCCGGCCATGGCCATGATGATGCCCACGTTCACGTAGGGAAGGGCGCTCTCCACGGCGTAGCCGCCTTCAAGCACGCAGATGTCCGGCTGGAGCCGGGCGTTGAGCGCGGCATAGCCCCGGGCCGAGAAGTTCATGTCCGTGATGGGGTCGCTGTAGTGGTTGTCCTGGCCGGCCGAGTTGATCACGAGCTCGGGCTGGAACCGCTCCAGCAGGGGCATGACGAGCTCCTCCAGGACCACGGCGAAGCCCTCCTCCCCGGTCTGAGGGGGGAGCGGGATGTTCGCAGTGGCGCCCACGGCGTTGGGGCCGCCCATCTCGTTGGGAAAGCCGGTCCCCGGGAAGATGGTGCGTCCGTCCTGGTGGAGGGAGATGAACAGGGTGTCCGGGTCGTGCCAGTAGATCTCCTGGGTGCCGTCCCCGTGGTGGCAGTCCGTGTCCACGATGGCGACCTTTTTGACGCCGTAGGTGCGGCGGATGTGCTCCACCATGACCGCCTCGATGTTGATGTTGCAGAAGCCGCGGTTTCCGTGGACCACCCGCATGGCGTGGTGGCCCGGCGGGCGGACCAGGGCGAAGGCGTTGTCCACCTCCCGGTTCATGACCGCATCCGCGGCCACCAGGCATCCCCCGGCGGAGATGAGATGGCTCTCGGTGGTGACCGAGGCCTCGTCCGGCACGCAGAAGTGGACGCGCTGGATGTCCTCGAAGGTGGCAGGCCGCACCCGGTACTCCACGATGTTGTCGAGATCCAGGAGCCCCTCCTCGAGCACCTGGTCCCGGGTGTAGAGGAGCCTCTCCTCCCGCTCCGGGTGGGTGGGGCTGATGGCCCAGTCAAAGGCCGGGAAGAAGACGAGGCCGGTTCGCTTGGGAGAGGGGGGCATGGTCAGGACCTCCGGGGCCACCCCGGGATGAGACCGGGTGTAACGCACAGGTTGAGGCGGATGTTTCTACCGGTCCGGGAGAATCCCTGGATCATGTTGAAGGATTGCTGCTCGGTTACGGTGATCTCCAGATCGTCCTCTGCGCCGCCGGCGCCGGAGACCGCCTTTTCCAGGGACTGCCGGGCCATGATCATGCCCTGGTCCAGGTCGAACTCCCCGTCGATGAACTGATCGATGCCCGCTTCGGGTACCACCACGGTGCCCCTCACGGTGTCCGCGTGGAGGGTGATCTCGCAGGTGACCCGGGAGACGGCCGCGCCGATGGCGTTGGCCACCTCGGCGTGCGGGGGCACGCTGCACGGAAGACCGAAGGCGCTTTCCAGGGGGGCGGCCAGCTGGACTGCGGGGCCGCCCAACAGGACCAGGTGGCCGGGCTCGATGGTCACGCCTTCGAGCACCTCCCGGACCGTGTAGACCGGCCTGGCATTGATGTAGTGGAGGAAGGCGCCGACCGAGTCGGCGATGAGCTCGGCCATGCGGTCGAGCACGGCTGAGGCGGCTTTAAGAACGTCCAGGTCCAGGGCCGCGGCCACGGGCTCGAGGGCGCGGCGGGCGGTCTCCTTGTCCCCGGCGTCCAGGTGACCCAGGACGATCATGGCGTCCGTGGGTGGGGGCGCCGGGCCGCCCAGGGCCGCTGGAGGCCCCTGGCGCAGGGGGCCGATGCGGAGCGGCCGGCCGGGCTCGGCCCGGACCTCGCTGTCCCCCCCGATCCCCACGGAACGGGTCTGGAGGGAGCGGATGAGCGTCTTGTAGGGGCCGAGGTGGATGCCGTAGGGCTCGAGCAGGGGCGCGCCCCGGTAGATGAGGCCGATGTCCGTGGTGGTGCCGCCCACGTCCAGGACCAGGGTGGTGCCCGGGCAGGGGTCGAGCGCCAGCGCGCCCATGATGCTCGCTGCGGGGCCGGACTGGGCGGTTCGGGCCGGGAACCCCAGGCTCTCCTCCAGGCCCACGGTGCCGCCGTCCGGCTTCAGGAGATAGCGCGGGGCCCTGAGGTCCCTCTCCTCCAGGATGCCGAGGAGGGCCCGGACAAAGCGTTCGTGGGTCTCGCGGAGGGCGGCGTTCAAGTAGGTGGTGGCGATGCGGCGGGGAAAGTTCAAGTGGCCCGACACCTGGTGGCCCAGGGCCGGGTGGGGAAAGATCTCTTTCACCCATTCGGCCATGCAGAGCTCGTGGGCGGGGTTACGGACCGAGAACTTGCTCACCAGGCCCAGGGCCTGGATCCCCTGATCCCTGATGCCTGCGGCCGCGGCGAGCACGGCCTCCTTGCTCAGGGGCCTGGCCTCATACCCCCGGTGGTCCAGGCAGCCCTCCACCACGTGGTAGGACGGGCCCACGGCAAAGCCCTGCGGGTCCATGCCGGGGCCGGCCGACACGATCATGCCGGCCGGGTCCAGACGGTCCTGGACAATGGCGTTGGTGGCCATGGTGGTGGAGAAGGCCATCCGCGAGATGCGGTCCGGCCCGGTGCCTGAGAGGGTCTGGTCCACGGCTTTCCGGAGGGTGGCCGGGAGGTCGGCCCGGGTGGGGACCTTGACGGCCGAGGCCACGACGCCGTCGCAGGAGACCAGGACCGCGTCGGTCTGGGTTCCGCCCACGTCCAGGCCGAGAATGAGGGGAAGAGCGTCTGAAGAAGGCATGTTTCCTCTCGCAAGGGCGCCGGGTGCGCCGGGAAATCGAATCATCGTCCAGCCGATCGTCAAACCATAGGAGAAAGCCGGTTCCGTGTCAATGAAGGTAAAGCGAAAGAGAAAGCACCAACAGCCATGACAGGATGCCCGCGCAGATCGGCGTGACGATCCAGCCCAGGCCGATTTTCAGGAGCATGCGGGGGCTCACCGTGCGCACGTCGCCCACGAGCCCCACGCCCACCACTGCGCCCACAATGGCCTGGGACGAGGAGACCGGGATCCCCACCTGGGTGAACAGGTGGAGGGTCAGGGCGCCGGCCAGGACCGTGACGAATGCGGTGAAGGGGTCCAGAGGCGCGATGCCCCTGCCCACGGTCATCATGACCCGGCGGCTGAAGGTGAGCACGCCCGATGCGATGGCGAGCCCGCCGATCAGGCTGGCGGCGTGCGGGGTGAGGAAACCGGAGCCCACGTAGACGCCCGTGACGTTGGCCACGTTGTTGGAGCCCAGGGTGTAGGCCCCGTAGCAGCCGGCGATCAAAATGCCCAGGAAGTAGATCCGGTTGCGCCGCGTCAGGCTCATGTGAGTGCGGTTGAACAGGAAGGTGAGGAGGCGCAGGAGGATGTGGCCGAGCACCAGCCCGCAGATCGGGGTGACCACCCAGCAGGTCACGATCTTGACGAGGGGGGAGAGGTCGGCGGACCCCTGGAGCAGGCCCACGCCGAGGATGGCGCCGATGACCGCGTGGGAGGAGGATGCGGGCACGGCCAGGGCGGTCATGGCGGTCATGGTGAGGGCCGCGGCCAGGGCGCAGAAAAAGGCGTACAGGGGCAGGAGGCTGGAGAGCTCGGTCAGGACCTCCATGCATTTGGGACCCTCCAGCAGGGCCCCCATCATGAGGAAAACGGCGGTGAGCCAGACGGCGGTCCTGTATCGGACGGTCCCGGTGGCCACGCCCGTGCCGAAGATGTTGGCCGAGTCGTTCGCGCCGAGGCTCCATCCCAGAAATGCGCCGCTGAGGATCTTCCACATGGCAGGACCGGGTGTCGGGTTTTACTTGATGATGGAGCTGATGACGCCCAGGTGGTCGCTGGCGTCCTCGATCAGATCGCTCACCGAGCAGAGGCGGGAGAGGAAGTCGGCGAGCATGTTTCCCTCCCAGAAGTCCTCGATGGGAATGGCCCTCGCATCCTTCATCAGATCGAACTTCAGGTCGTCGACCCGCTTCTCGTAGATCCGGATGGCGAGCCGCTTCTCCCGGAGGTCCTCGCCCGCGGTCATCGCCTGGAGGGTGATGCGGAGCATCCCGCACATCTCCTCGTTCAGAAAGGCCACGCGGGAGGCCTCGCTTCGCAGGGAGTCGGGAAACCGGATCCCCAGGTAGCAGACGGCGGCATACTCCAGGAGGTCGAAGACCTGGTCCACGAGCTCCACGAACTTGGAGAGCTCGGGCCGGAGGTAAGGGAGAAAGGCGCCCTCGTAGATGTGCGAGACGATGTCCCTCCGGATGGTGTCGGCCTCCCGCTCGAGCTCCTTGACCCGGCGCATTCGATTGTGGTCGTTGTGCTCGAGCGCCTCGTGAAAGGCCCGGCACCCGTCCTGCAGGAGCCGGATGTGATCGTCCATGTCCTGGACGACCTCCTTTTCCCGGTCCTCGTGTCCGATCAGCTTCTTAAGAAACATGTTCTCCTCGCGCTCGAAGGATGAGCATGGCGGCCATGGCGTCCATCATGGAGAGGACCCCGACGATTCTCGAGCCGTCGCAGGCGAACAGGCGGGCCACGCCGTCCCGCTCCATGAGCTCGGCGGCGTCCCGCAGGGGCAGATCCTTGCTCACACAGGAGATGGGACGGGAGGCGATCTCCGAGACCTTCACCTTCTGGGGATCCTTGCCCTGCGCCAGGACCTTGTAGACGACGTCCCGCGCGGTGATCACGCCGTCCTCCAGGTCGCTGCCCGGGAAGCGGACCAGGAGCGAGCGGATGCGCCGGTCCACCATCTTCTCCACGGCGTCGTACACGCTTTTCCCCGAGTCCACGGACTCGAGCCGGGTGGTCATGAACTCGTACACCTTCATGGGTACCCTCCGATGGCAAGTGGTTTATACGGCTGGTGTCTGGTTATACTCGAAACAGCAGGGATATTCAACGTCTTGCCCAAAGGCGCCGTGCTTTGCGACGGCTGTGATGCGGGAAGGGCCTCGCGTTGAGCTCATCCGAGGGTCTTTTTGACCGCCATAAGGGCCGGGGTGAGGGACGCGAAGAATAGCGCCACCAGCAGGATGGAGCCAGTCGACACGAGCAGCGACAGCCTCCAACTCATCCCGGCTGTCTTCACTAGACCCAGGAAGATCAGGGC
>JAIPEI010000152.1 GCA_021737245.1 Deltaproteobacteria bacterium
GATAGACCACCACCAGGGCCCCCAGCAGGATGAGCTGGGACCACTGGCTGTTGTCCCGAAAAAAGGTCCGGATGTCCTTGTCCGCGATCACGGCCAGGTCCCGGCCCAGGGGGGCGGCGAACAGCCGCCTGAACACGCCCAGAAAGAAAGCGCCGCCCGCCCGCCTCCGCTTGGCCTCCTGGGATCGGGAAAACCCGCTGTAGTAGATGGCCTCGGCCGTCCAGACGTTGATCACCAGCAGAGCCAGCGCCGTGCTCCAGAGGAGGACCAGGTGAATTCCGTAAAGGGACGTGGGAGCGCCCCCCAGGTGCCGCCACAGGGCCTCGGTGACCCAGTGGGTGGGAAGATAAGGGCTGTCCGGCGCTTTCAAGGCGCTCAGGTACTGGACCGTGCTGAAAAACGCATCCGGGTCCACGAGCCGCTCGGGCCGGAGGAACCGGAACAGCAGGTACAGGGCCACCACCAGGAGGATCACCAGGAGCATCAGGATGTCCCGGGTCCGATGGGCCGGAAAGACGCTCACCAGCACCATGGTGAAGAGGATCCCGATTCCCGCTGCAATGAGCACCATGGCGAGGCCCGAGTGGGCGAGCGTGATGTAAAAGCCCGGTCCGGGCCCGTACACCCAGGCATAGGCCATCATCACCGGAAGTCCGAAAACAAGCACCATCCACGAGCTGTCCACGATGGTGTAGAACACCCGGCTCAGGAACAGCTCCTCAAGCGAGGCGGGTGTGGCGTGGCATAGCTCGAGGTCCTTGGAGAGATACAGGTTGGAGAGGGCCGTAATGATGTGGCTGAAAATCAGGAGCGAAAAAAAGGTGAGGAGAATCATGGAGAGGAGGTGATGGGCGAGGACGTCACCGATCACCTCGACCGACTGGAAGTAGCGCAGCACCCGCGCCGAGACCAGGAACATGGCGGCCCAGAAGACGACCCCTACTCCGCCCAAAATCAAGGTGCGCTTCCGCGCACGCGTTCCGGCCCCTCTCATCTCGTTCAGGACCCCGAGGATCCGGGGGCTGAGCAGGAGTGCGAGGTCTCTCATGGGAGGCTCATCCTCTCCTTCGTGATCTTCAGGAACGCATTTTCCAGGGTGCCGTCCACACCGGCCTGCTCCCCGAGCTGCTCCGGCGTCCCCCGGGCGATGATCTTTCCGCTCTGGATAATGGCGATCTCCTCGCACACCTCCTGGGCCACCTCCAGGGAGTGGGTGGACATGAACACAGTGGTGCCGGAGACCGCCTGTTCCCGGAAGATGTCCTTGACGAGACGGGCCGCCTTGGGATCGAGCCCCACCATGGGCTCGTCAACCACCAGGATCCGGGGGGCGGGAAGAAGCGCTGAGCACATGACCAGCCGCTGCTTCATGCCGTGGGAGTAGCTCTCGATCAGCTCATTCCGCCATTCGGTCAGCTCGAACAGATGGAGGAGCTCCAGTGCGCGGTCCACCGGCGGGACACCGTGATCGACCCGGTAGAGCCCGGCCATGAACTGCAGGAACTCCATGCCGGTGAGCTTCTCGTAGATGAAGGGGCGATCCGGGATGAAGCCCACCCGGCTCTTGGCCTCGGAAGGGTTGTCCGCCAGGTCGATGCCGTCGAGCTCGATCCGCCCCCGGGTGGGCTTCAAGATGCCCGCCATCATCCGGATCGTGGTGGTCTTTCCCGCGCCGTTCGGCCCCAGGAAGCCGAACACCCTGCCCCGGGGGATCTCGAGATCAATGCCGTCCACGGCGGCAAACCCCCGGTACGTCTTGGTGAGATCGATCAGCCTAATCATGCCTGTAGTCCATCACCTGGAGCTTCAGCCTGCCGATCAGCCCGGCCACGTCCACCTGCCTGTCCAGGTTGCCTTCGAGCAGCTTGATGTGGGTGGCGTCCACGGGCATCTGATTCAGGGTTGCGTCGAGGGAGACCCACTCCCCCACCCAGGCCTCGGTCCACGCGTGGTAGAAGAACTTCCCGCGGGTGTAGACGAGACCCACGGCGATCCTCGCGGGGATGCCGAGCGCGCGCAAGAGGGCCGTGGTCAGGGTGGCGTGCTCGTTGCAGTCCCCGACCCTGGTGCGGAGCACCTCCAAGGCGCTGGGAATGCTCACCACCGGGCGCTTCTTCACCTTGGTGTACACCCACGCCTGCACGCGACGGGTGACGGCGACCGGATCTTTTTCCGCGCCGGCGATCTCTTCCGCAGCGCGAACGATCTCCTCGTGCCCGCTCTCGATGTTGAACTCCGGCGCGAGCGCCTCCTGAAACCGTTCTCTCCCGCCTGCCCAGGGCACCTCGTAGCCGGCCTCCAACGGGGGCTTTTCACGGGAAATCTCCAGGACCGGAGGGGAAAACCGCTGCCTCCCGCCGTCCCAGGCGCTTTGATCGACGGCCACCCGATCGAGCCCCTTCAGGCGAACCTCGAGAAAGGATACACTCCGAGGCCGCGAGATGTTCCGGTCCGGGACCACGGCGGAGATCTCGTAGAAATCGAGGTCGCCGCTTCCCTGAATGTTCTCCGGCGCGACCGCGGCGCTGGATCGAACCGCGGTGAGTCCCATGAACCCCGTTTCCTTGAGCGCCGTCCCGTTCTCATCCAGCCAGAACGTCAGGCGGTCTCCCCAGACCTCGGCCTCCAGGCGGAAGGCATCATAGACGATTCCCCGAATGCGGATGGTTTCCCGCGATGTAACGCGGACCTCGATGTTTCTCCGGCTCATGCTCGACGGGTCGAACAAGGGAAACCGATAGGCCTGCCCCACCTCGAGTGGCCTCTGCTTGAACAGGTATTCCAGGCTGACCCCCATGACCGGCTTCTCATCCAGGGGAATGCGCTGGACGCTTTGCCCCCCCTCGCGGCCCGTTCTGACCACGAGGACGCCGCCCTCGATCCGCCCCTGCGCCTCGAACCCGATCGTACCGGAGGTCATCCGGAACCTGAACCGCCGCAACCGGAAACGCTCGTCCGTCTCGCAGTGGGTCACCGTGTACACACCGCTGGCGAGCCCCATGAGATTGAGCTTGAGGAACATCTCCTCCTGGATGATATATCCATCGGCCGCGGGCCGGAGAAAATAAACCGCATACCCGATCTTTTTCTCTTTGAAGAAGAGCTCCTTCCACTCCCGCTGAACCCCCTGGATCGACAGGGAGCCGCCTCCCTGCGCGGACGAAACCGCCTCCGGAGCGGAGAAATGAATCTTCCGGATCAGAAGGCCCAGCATCACCAGCCACGTCACCACGATGACGACACCGACGGCATGCCAGGGCCCTTTCGTTCGTACCTTTTTCATTACACTGCAAGTCAGGCGAACGCACCCCTCGCCCCCCGGCGGGGAGTTGGGCCGCACGTTCACCGCCTCCGAATCCTGCGCTGCCCGCGCCGGACCTGTGGGTGTTCGATTTGGGTGAATCTCAAGGGGTTCGAAATGGGAAGCCCCGGAGCAGACCCCGTTCCCAGGTTCCGAAAGGGTAATGAGGGTGCTCGGTCCGGGTGAGGTACGTAGAGGTTCATCCATTGAAACAGCGGCTTGCCTGAACACCGCCGGCCGGACGCCGGTCGCCCGGGCCGAAGATCAACCTACATCTTGTACTTGCCGAAGTCCTCGCGATTCAGTTTCTCAAGAATTTCCTGCCACTTCTTGCCTTGCTCGGTCTTGTCTTCCGCTTCCGCCTGCAAATCGATCTGCTTGGACTTCTGAATGACCTCCTCGGCTACGAAGATGGGTGCGCCGACCCTCAGCGAGATCGCCAGGGCGTCGCTCGGCCGGGCGTCGATGGTGATGGCCTTGCCCTTGTGCTGGAAGTGAATCAGGGCATAGTAGGTGTTGTTCTTCAGATCGCAGACCTCGACACGCTCCACCCGGACCTCGATCATCTCCATAATGTTTTTCAGCAGGTCGTGGGTCATGGGCCTGGAAAAGTTGATGCCTTCCAGCTCGCTGGCGATGGCGGTCGCCTCCAGCAGGCCGATCCAGATCGGCAGGGTTCGATCCCCGTCGGTTTCCTTCAAGATGACGATCGGGCTGTTGGTCAATGGATCCACGGTTAGACCGGATATGACCATGGGCCTGAACATGTCTTCCTCCGTTTCTCCCCTCGCGAATGCGGGTACCGTCATTCTCGATCATCGCGAAGCGGTTTGTCAATACCGCTTTGTCCGGAGCGCGGGCCCGATTCGGGCGCTGAGCCGCATCAGAACGGCTTTCGAAACTAAACTCTTGATTTCAAGAAGCCGGGAGAATAACAATCGGGGTTTATCAAAGGAGACGGGTTGTACATGGACAAAGAACTCTTTCGCGCCAACATCCTGGACCACAAGCCGGGTCTCTTCCTGGAACGCATTCTCTTCGGCCTCTTCAAGCGGGTGAGCCTGGACGAACCCATGACGGAGGCGCTCAAGCGGATGAACCGGGAGGGCACGGTCGTCTATGCCATCAAGTACCGGGGCCGTCTCGACTACCTGATGTACCATTACAACTTCCGCATGAGACGGCTTCCCTACCCGAAGCTGGCGTTCAGCCAGAACATCTCCCTTCTCCTGCCGCTCCGCCTCATCCTCCGCAACACGTTGCACAGGCTGGGCTACCTGCTCCGGCACGGCGAGCTTCCCGATCCCTATCGCATGGGCTTCTACCGGGACGCGATCCGAAACGGCACCACCTCTCTGATCTTCCTTGTGAACCCGAAGCGATTCCTTCGGCAGTTCGTTCACGCCGAGCCGGATGATCTCCAGCTTCTCCTGGAAACCCAGAAAGAGATGGACCGGCCGATCTTCGTGGTACCCCAGCTCGTTCTGTACAAGAAGACCCCGGAAATGGACGCTCCGACGCTGGGACAGATCCTGTTCGGCTTCAAGGAGCAGCCCGGGGTCATCCGAAAGACGGTGCTGTTCTTTCGACATCATCGCCGTGCCTTCATCGACTTCGGAGAGCCAGTCAACCTTCAGCAGGTCCTGGCGGAAACGCCTCCCTCCGTTTCCATCGAAGAGGCGGCCGTAGCCCTGAGGGAGCGCCTGGTGGACCGCATAGACGCCCAGAAGCGGATCATGCTGGGGCCGATCATGAAGTCCAGGCAGCAGCTCAAGGAGACCGTGCTTCGGGACGAGGGCATCGGCAAGCTGATCGACCGGATGGCCGAGAGGGACCCGAAGCAGGTGGTCCAGAAGCGAAAAAATGCAGGGGATTACTTCGACGAGATCGCTGCGGACTTCAACATCGCCTACATTCAGCTCTTCCACCGCGCGCTCAGCTGGTTCTTCAAGAAGCTGTTCGACGGCATCGATACGGACATGGAAGGCCTCGCCCGCCTGAGAGAATGGGCCCGCAAGGGACCCCTGGTGTACGTGCCGTCCCACAAAAGCCACATAGACTACCTGGTGCTCAACTACGTGCTGTACAACTACAACATGCACATTCCCCGGGTCGCAGCGGGAAAGAATCTCGCCTTCTGGCCCATGGGGTACATCTTCCGCCGGTCCGGGGCGTTCTTCATCCGTCGCACCTTCCGGGGCGCCAAGCTGTACCGGGCGGTGTTCAACCGGTACATCAAGGCCCTGATCGAGGAAGGCCACCCCTTGGAGTTTTTCATCGAGGGGGGGAGGAGCCGGAGCGGGAAGCTGATCCTCCCGAAGATCGGCTTTCTCACCATCCTCCTTCACGCCTTTCAGGAGGGATACTGCCGGGACCTGATCTTCGTGCCCGCCTCCATCAGCTATGACCGCATTCTGGAAGAGAAGGCCTTTCTCAAGGAGATGGCCGGCGGGGAGAAGGCCAAGGAGAGCTTCCGGCAGATCATTCGGGCGCGTCACTTCCTGAAGAGAACCTACGGAAAGATTTACATCCGGTTCGGGGAGCCCGTGTCCCTGAAGGAGTACCTCGAAAGCCGCGCCCCGGCCACGGAAAAGATTCACAGGCACCTGGCGTTCCACCTGATCCGGTCCATCAACCGGGTCACACTGGTCACCCCACTCGCACTCGTGGCCTCGGCCGTCCTGACGGCCCATCGAGCCGGGTTCCACATGGACGAGCTCAAGGAAACCTCCATGGAGTACCTCGCATTCCTCATTGAGCGGGGCGCTCCCCTTGCAGCCTCCCTGGACGCCCCCGAGGAGGCGATCGAGCAGACCGTCGACCTCCTGATCTCCTGGAAGGTAGTGAGCGCCCTCGAGGTCATGGAGGGGGAGCAACGATTCTACTATGTAGACGACGAACGGAAAGTGGAGCTGGAGTTTTACAAGAACAGCGTGATCCACCACTTCCTTCACCACGCTCTGGTGGCTGTCTCGCTGTTGCAGGGCCGTGAGGAGGTCAAGCCGGAAGAGGCCGTGGTCGAGGACTACCGGTTCCTTCGAACCCTCTTTCAAAAAGAGTTCATCGTGGACACGGCCCCGGACGACCGTGCGCGCGTGCAAGCGGTCCTCGGCGACTTCGTGAAGGCGGGCCTGGTACGGGAGGCGTCGTCCCATGAAGGGTATCAGATCACCCGGCTGGGGCACGACAGGCTCCCCGCCTGGTCGCGCTTCGCAAAAACCTTCATGGAATCGTACTGGATCGCGATCCAAGCGCTTCTTCAGGACGAAAGAAAAGCGGTCAAAAAGGGAGAAGAGCTCAAGAACATGAAGCTCATGGGCCTGAAGTACCACAAGCTGGGGGTGATCGAGCACATCGAGTCGGTCTCCCAGCTCACCTTCCGCACCGCCCTCGACCGATTCACCACGGACAGGGTCCGGGAGAAACGGGAGGAAAACGGCCCGACCGGGGAAGAAAAGGAGCTTCTGACCATCGGGCGGCGACTCTACGACCTGATCCGCGCGCAGAGTTGAACCGACCCGCCCCGGAACCCTGCGGTTCGGAGCGCGGGGATCCTTCTCACCGCTCCTCCTCGGGTGCCTCCCGGAGCGGTTCGAGGAGCGTCTGGAGCCGGCCGGCGTCCATGTCCTTCCTGCCGTAGAAGATCAGCAGAAGATGCACGAGCTTTCTTCTCAGGCGCACGTCCCGGAGCGCTTCCTCCAGGCTGAGACGGTCCCGCACGTCGTAGAAGTCGCGCAGGCGCAGGAACAGCGTCCGAACAGCCGCACCTTCGTCCTCGCTCAGAGCTTTCCTGTCGGCCACGGCCTCGAGGAGAAGGCGGAGCGGGCGGACATAGGCCCGGACCTGCTCGTAGTGGTAGTACCGGGCCGCACGTTCCGGGCCGTAGGGCCGGGGCGCTGTCTTCTCGATGCGCCGGATCAGGACCCGGATCTCCTCCAGCTCCCGGTCTCTCGCCTCTTTTTTCCTGCCGAAGAATGCGTCCCACTTCACGGGCCCGACTCCGTCCCCGGAGCGCAGCCCCGGAGCCTTGAACATCACCCCTTGGCGATGGACTCGAAGAACTCGAGGTTTGCGTTCAGCCGGGCGAGCTTCTGCTCCATGCCGCTCACCCGCTCACGCACCTCGTCCACGACCTCGGGGGGGGCCTTCTGCATGAAGCCCTGGTTGGCCAGCTTCTTGTTGGATGCGGTCATCTCCTTTTCGATCTTCTGAACCGCCTTGCGAAGCCGCCGCTTTTCTTCCTCAAAGTCCAGCAGCCCCTTCAGGAGCACGTGCACCTGGTTGTCCCCGAAGACCGCCGTGGCCGAGGCCTCCGGCTTTTCCGTGCTCTCCGTGATCTCCACCGAGGCCACGCTCGCCAGGGCTCCGATGTGGGCGATGTTGCGGCGGATCACGTCCGCCTGGTCCCGGTCGGGCGTCTCCGCCACCACGCTGACCTTCTTTCCCGGGGGGATGTTCATCTCCCCCCGAATGTTCCGGATCGCGGTGATCAGCCCCATCAGGAGATCCATCTCCTCGAGGGCCGCCGGATCCTCCAGGTAGTCTTCGGGCCGGGGGAACGGAGCGGTCATGACGCTCCCTTCGGTTCCGGGCATCCGGTGCCAGAGCTCCTCGGTCACAAAAGGCATGAAGGGATGAGCCAGGCGCAGCACGCCCAGCATGGCCTGCCTGAGCACGTACCGGGTCGAGCGCTTCAGGGCCTCGTCCTGGCTGTACAACCCCTGCTTCGCCATCTCGAGGTACCAGTCGCAGAACTCGTGCCAGGTGAACCGGTAGCAGAGCATGGCGGCCTCGTTGAATCGGAAGGCGTCCAGGGCCTCCCGGATCTCCAGGCTGA
>JAIPEI010000153.1 GCA_021737245.1 Deltaproteobacteria bacterium
TGCAGCAGAGCCTGGCCGAGGAGCGGCAGAAGACCGGGCAGCTCAGCCAGGAGCTGGGGGAGATGGAGCAGCGGGAGAAGGACCTTCAGGTCCGCCTCGAAGAAGGGGGCAAGACCCCGCCCGTGGTGGTGATCGCCTCGCCCGAGGACGGGGGTGTCGTGGAGGTGAGCATCATCGGCCTGCGCGGCGTGGTGGAGGACGACCAGGGGATCGCCCGGATCGAGATCTTCATAAACGGCCGTTCCCTGCACAAGGACAACGAGCGCGGGCTCCTGATCACTGCGGATGCTGGAGGCAGGCGGCACTCTTTCCTCGAGCAGGTGCCCCTGAAGGAAGGGGAGAACCGCATCCGGGTGCGCGCGGTGGACGCCGAGGGCCTGGCTTCGGAGAAGACGGTGACGGTCCTGTGCGTGCGTCAGCGCAAGCAGATCTGGGCCGTGGTGGTGGGCATCAACGACTACCGGAACGTCCGGCCGCTCCGCTTCGCCGTGGAGGACGCCCGGGCGTTCTACCGCCACCTCGTCGACCACCTGGGCATCCCCGAGGAGAACGTCACTCTGCTCCTCGACCGGGAGGCCGACCTCACCACCCTTCGAAGCGTCCTGGGCACCCGGCTCAAGAACCGGGCCGGGGAGGACGACATGGTGATCCTCTACTTCGCGGGTCACGGGGCCACGGAGCGGGACGTGATGAGCCCGGACGGGGACGGCCTGGAGAAGTACCTGCTGCCCCACGGGGCGGACCTGAAGGACCTTTACGCGTCGGCGCTTCCCATGCGGGAGATCCAGCACGTGTTCCACCGGATCCGCTCGGAGCGGCTGGTGTTCATCGTGGACTCATGCTACAGCGGGGCGAGCGGCGGGCGAACGGTAAGCATGGCGGGGCTCCGGGCGACCATCTCGGACGGCTTCATGGAGCGGATCGCCTCAGGCAAGGGAAGGGTGATCCTGAGCGCGAGCGGGGCCAACGAGGTGAGCGAGGAGGACGAGGCTCTGGGCCACGGTGTGTTCACCCACTACCTGCTCGAGGGGCTGACGGGGCCGGCCGACACGGACGGGGACGGCCTGATCACCGTGGACGAGGCATACGGCTACGTCTCCCGCCGCGTGCCGGACGCCACGGGCCAGGAGCAGCACCCCGTCAAGAAGGGCGCCGTGGAAGGACGGCTGGTTATCGGCGTGCGTCCCTGAAACCCCCTTCAGGCAAACTTGGACTTCAGGTACTCCCGGAGCCGGCTCTCGAAATCCAGCTCCCACCCCCCCTGGTAGACGATCATAGTGGCGATCTCGCTGGCCAGGATGGCGAACTTGATCTTGGGCGGGAGCTGCTTCAACCTCCTGCTGAATCGCTGCTCGGTTTGAATCATGGCGGGCAGATGGTTCAGCATCACCTTGCGGAACAGGGGCTGGTCGGCCAGCTCGGCCCGTTCCCGGAAAAAGTCGAAGAGCTTCGAGTAACCCGCGTTGATCTCCGTGCTGATGGCGGCGCTGATCTCGGTGTAGGGCTGGGGCCTGGCGGCGTCCCCCCGGCGGCGCCTTTCGAAGATCAGCCCGGCCTCCTCCTCCGCCCGTTGTTCCAGGATGGACAGGACATCCCGCACATAGGTTTCCTTGTGTTCGAGAAACTCCGCCTGGGTCATCAGGAGGTTGGCAATGATCTCGTAGGAGGAGGAGATCACCCCGCACTTGTTGGCCGAGGCGTCGCGCAGGATCACGACGCCCTGCTTCTGGAGCTCCAACCGGGCCTCCGGGCTGATGAAGGAGTTCGCCCCTTCGACGATCACGTGGACGCTGGGCTTTCCCTCGGCGTCCAGGATCCGGTCCCAGTTGGTGTGGTCCAGGGTCTCGGGCCGCCCGCCGCAGGGCAGGAAGAGATCCGCCGGGACGGAGTAGAGGAGGTTGTCCATCTCCCTGTTGAACTCGTCCGCGGTGATCCACTCGTCGCGGGCCTTGCTTCCGGATTTCGACACCTTGCGGTACAGGGTTCGAAGGCCCTCCTGCCGGCGTTCGTGCCGGAACAGGATGAATCCGCCGGGGTTCAGGGCCTTCGGGTCGAACCCCTCCAGATCCTCCCGCAGGAGAATCCTGTTCATCTCGTCCCGTTTTGCGCCCCGGGGATCGTACAGGCCGGCCGTGCCGTCGATCACGCATCGGATCTCGACCCTGGGGCACCTCTCGAGCAGGAGCCGCATGGCGTTGCCTGCCACGTCGCCGTTGGGTCCCCCGGTGAACTTCACGCTGAACGGATCTGAGGAGATGCGGATGCCCGTCTCCTGCATCGCCGTCTCGGCGAACTTGACCACGCCCCTGGAGGTGACGCCGTACTCCTTGTGGTTGATGCCCACCTCCTTGCTCGACATGATGCCGATGCCCAGAACATATCCCCGCTTCTGGGCCTGACGGGCGATAAACTCGATCATGGCGTCGTGCATGTTCTCGTCAGGCCCGAGCTCGATAGGCTCTTCCTCGCCGTAGTAATCCACGACCCGCGGGCTCTTGGCTTTTCCCTTTTCCGTGACGAACAGGTCGAGAAAGGCGTTGATGACGCCGTACTGGACCTTGTACAACCGCTGGGTGACCGGCAGCGGCTCATCGAGGTCCGTCGCGTCCATGACGATCGTGAGCTTGGATCCACCCTGGTAGATGTCCTTGTTCTTGAGGTGCTGCGTGTGGGCCAGGACGAACACTTCCCGAAAGATCGATCGGGTGTTCGTGGTGTGCTCGTCCTGGGTCCTGCAGATGATGGTCCGCCAACCGCCCCGGGCGATGTCCGAGAACCCGACGTGGTACCCCTGGGCCTGACGGGTGAAAAAGAAGGTGATGCGGAACGGGGTCGCTTCAGGAAGGTCGGATGTGAAGTCCGGCCCCAGCTCGGACAGAAAAGCCGGGGCCAGGCGAAAGGCGAGGGCGTGCTTCTCGGGAACGAAAAAGTTCGTCTTCAAGGTGTGCTTGATGAAGAGGAGGCAGGTGCGGAAAACCGTCCTTCGGGCCTCATCCAAATACCGGTGCCCCGTGTTGTAAACGGAGAGCACGTTTTCGGTCTCCTGCAGGGCGCGGTCGTACAACCCTTTCCGCTTCTTGATGTCCGGGTCGAACCGTTTCCGGAACAGGTCGATCAGCATGAGGGTGAGGTTCGGTTCGGAGTGGAACGCCTCCCGGACGAACCCCTTGCCGAAACGGTCAGGCTGGCTGTGGGCGAGGGCGGTGTGGCAGAACGCGATGAAGGCGTCGGTCAGGGAAGCCTCCTCCCCCGTCATGATGCGGTTGGCCACGAAGCTCGTGTAAGCGGGGCTTTCGGTGGAGAGGATCTGGGTGTTGTAAAGCTCCGTCTGGAGCTTCCCGAACAGGCTCCCTCCCTTCTCCACCAGCTCCCCTCCGTGGGTGAGCACGTAAAAGGTTCCCAGGAAGTAGGGGTGGATCCCCGTGTTGATGATCAGGCAGTAGGATCGCCGGACCCCGATATCGAGCCGCTGAAAGATCTCGCCGACCTGCGTCAGGAACTCCCGCTGGGGCGGGTTGCCCACGGAGAAGAGGAGCCGGGACTCCCGGTGGCGGTCGGCGTCCTCCTTGGTCTCCACGTCGAGGTAGAGCCCGTCGTGCCGTTTTCCCTCCTGATAGAGGTGGAGGACGCGGGCGATTCGTTCAGGTGGAGAAATCCGGACATACTCCTCATTATTGAGCCAGAGGAGCTTCAGCATGGCGTCGAACGCGTCGAAATCGAAGCCCGGATAGAGGCTTCTCATCATCGAGAGAACGCTGTCCCGGATTTTCGGAGGGATGTCGATCTCACCCGCCCCGTGGATCTCCTCTTGTCCCTTGCGGTTGAACTCAAACCGTTGAATCTCCAGCGTGCGGTCGCTCCCCGGGATCGGGCTGTAGGAGTGGCTCATCTCCGCATAGGAAATTTCACGCTCCCGGAGGGACTTCAGCGTGTCGTAGAGAGACCCCGGAATGTCAGCCCGGGCCAAAATCAGCTTGTCGTCCCGGTCCGTGAGCGTGATCTTCCGCTCACTCGAGATCTGGTGAAGCTTTCCGGCGAGATGGACGATCGCGTCCGCGTCCTCCTTCATGGTGATGAAGAAGTAGGGGTGCATGTTGGCCGACAGCCATCTCAAGTTTTCCTGCGCCCTTTGATATCGGGATGCCAGGATCTTCCGGAGGCTTTCGGCAACCATGGGGCTGGATCCGGATGAGGAGCGGTTCTCGCCACCGGTCTTCCCGGCTGTGTGCGGATCTCGTTTTTTCATTGGGTCTCCGTAGAACCCTCACTGCTTCAAGCCGCCGGACTCGTCTTTCTCGTGATCCGGGCAGTGCGGGGTTTCCCCTCCGGGTTTCGTGAAACGGCAGGTCGGGAGCTTGCGGCGGGCCCGGCACGAGCCTATGGAAGAGGGCTTGAACCGCTCCGGTCTCCCGGAGTCCCTTGCTTTGCGTCGCGTCGCTGCACAGGATTCCACAGGTGAGGTCGAATTTCCACCCTTTTCGGTGCGGGGCCGGCCGGTTGGAGCTCTTGGCGGATCAGAATCCGATTCCGGTTTCTGCGGCGAAGCGCACAGATGGCAAGGTCCTGGGATGTGGGATGCGGGCAGATGCTTGCATAGAGGCGGGCGCTCGCGGCTCCCTGACGGGCCCGGAGGAGGGTGACGGTATCGGGGACGGAGAGGCCTCAGGCGGAGCTGGAGGCGACGCTGAGGCCCAGCTCGAGGGCCTGCCGGTTCATGTCGAGGAAATCCCCGGGGACGCGCTCCTCGAGCACCTCCATGATCGATTCCGGGCGGACCAGCCGGGTCAGCCCGATGAGGGTGCCCAGCATGCAGATGTTGAAGACGATGGGGCGGCCGATCTCCTGCATGACCGCCTTGTACATGCCCATCTCGACCTGCCGGGCGTCCACCTTCCTCTCCTGGATGACGAAGTGGCTGTCCGTGAGGAGCAGCCCTCCGGGCCTGATGATCCAGGAGAACTTGTTGTAGGCCTCCTGTGTGAGGCAGATCAGGATGTTGGGCTGGGTGACCTTTGGGAAACGGATCTCTTCGTCCGAGAGAATCACGTCCGCCCGGGTCGCCCCCCCGCGGGCCTCGGGCCCGTACGACTGGGCCTGCACCGCGTTCTGTCCCTCGTGGAGCGCCGCGGCCTCCGCCAGGATGATCGAGGCCGTAATGACGCCCTGGCCGCCGGAACCCGAGAAGATGATCCTTGTCCTCGCCATGACCTAGTGCACTCCCATCGCCTTCTTGATGATGTTCTCGTACTCGGTGCAGTACTCCGGTCGATCCTCCTCCACGAAAATGCCCCGTTCGATCAGCTCCGGGTCCTCCTTCTTGGCCTCCGACCCGACGGGCGTGGTTCCGGTCTTGTAGGCCTTCATCATGTCCACGGCGCTTCCCAGGCGGTTCTTGCGGCCGAAGTAGGTCGGGCACTGGGTAAGGATCTCCACTACAGAGAAGCCTTTGTGCATGATCGCCTTTTCCAGGATCTTGATCATGGAGACGGCGTGGTAGGTGGTGGTTCGGGCCACGAAGGACGCTCCCGCGCTCATGGCGAGATCCGCGATGTCGAACGCCTGATCGATGTTTCCCAGGGGCGCTGTGGTGGCGGCCTTGCCCCGCCCGCTGAGGGGGGAGTACTGGCCCCCCGTCATCCCGTAGATCCTGTTGTTCATGATCACGGCGGTCAGGTCGATGTTCCGCCGTGCGGCGTGGATGAAGTGGTTCCCTCCGATGGCCGTGGCGTCGCCGTCTCCCATGGGGACCAGGATGCGCAGCTCCGGACGCGCCATCTTGACGCCGGTGGCGAAGGCCAAAGCCCGGCCGTGCAGCGTGTGAAGGGTGTGAAAGTCCAGATATCCCGAGATGCGTGCGGAGCAGCCGATGCCCGAGACCATGACGATGTCCCGTTTCCGGAGCTCCAGATTCTCGACGGCGCGGATGAGGTTGTTCATGACGATTCCGTGCCCGCATCCGGGGCACCAGATGTGCGGCATGAACCGCTCCCGTATGTAGTCGCGAATGGCCACAGGGTCACACTCCTTTGCCCTGAATCAGACGGAGAACATTCCTGATGTCCGTCGGGGTGATGAAGGTCCCGTCGATCTTGTTGGACAGGAAGACCTTTTCCGGATCCATTACGGCCTTCTTGACCTCCTGGAGGATCTGCCCCATGTTCAGCTCGACCACCAGGAGGTACTTGGCGTGGGCGCATCGCTTTCGCACCACCTCGGCCGGGAAAGGCCAGAGGGTCTGGAGCTCGAGCAGCCCCAGCGCCTCGCCCCTCGCCCTGCGGCTCTCCACCACGTGCAGGGCGGAGCGGGCGGCAGAGCCGTACGAGATCAGGATGCACTCTGCATCGTCGAGGAAGAACTCCTTGTACCGCGTGATCTCGTGCACCCGATTCTCGATCTTGTCCACCAGGTGGTGCATCAGCCCATGCGCCACGTCGGGCTTGTTCGAAGGGAACCCCCACATGTCGTGGATGAGCCCGGTGACGTTGTACCGGTGAATCCCCCCGAAGTCCGACATGGGCAGCCTTCCGTCCTCCCGGGGGAGGTAGGGGTGGAAGTCCGTCCCCTCCTTCACCGAGGTCCACAGCCGCTCGACCAGCGGGATGTCCTCGGGGTCGGGCATCTGGAGCTTCTCCCGCATGTGCCCGATCACCTCGTCGAAGAGCAGGATCACCGGCGTGCGGTAGGTCTCGGCGAGGTTGAACGCCTCCACGGTCATGGCGAAGACGTCCTGGTGGTTGGAGGCGGTCAGCGTGATGATGGAGTGATCCCCGTGCGTTCCCCAGCGGGCCTGCATCACGTCGCCCTGGCTCGGGCTCGTGGGAAGGCCCGTGGAGGGACCGCCCCGCTGGACGTTGACGATGACGCAGGGGATCTCCGTCATCACGGCGTACCCGATGGCCTCCTGCTTGAGGGAAAACCCCGGTCCGCTCGTGGCGGTCATGGACTTGAGGCCCGTAAGGGACGCCCCGATGATGGCGCACATGGAGGCGATCTCGTCCTCCATCTGGATAAACTTTCCGCCTTTCCGGGGGAGCTTCAGGGAGAGGAGCTCGGCGATCTCCGTGGAAGGCGTGATGGGATAGCCGGCGAAAAAATCCAGCCCGGCGTACAGCGCGGCCTCCACGCACACGGCGTTCCCTTGAAGGAACAGGGTCTTGTTGCTCATTTCAAATGCACCGGCGATCTGGAAAAGGGTGAACCCGGGTGGAATGCGGACACCGGGCGCGGATCTCGGGTCACGGCGTATCGATCTCCTCGGACTCGATGGCCAGGTCCGGGCAGCGCAGCTCGCACAGCCCGCAATCGACGCAGTCGTCGGGCCGGACAATGGCGGCCTTCTCCGATTCGTCCAGGTCCATGACGCCCTTGGGGCAGAAGGCGACGCAGATTCCGCAGCCCTTGCACCACTCGATGTTGACGGTTCGTTTTCTCTTTTTCTTCTTCATGAAGCCCGCCGTTCGTCCAGTCGGCAATGGGCCCGTCCGGGCCCGTTCCATCATGCATAGATCATCCGCACGGGCCCGTCAAGCCCGTCCGGATGAATTTTTGACGGATTCGAAAAAACGCTCACCAGCCGCTGGATACGGAATCAACTGTTGACATCCCGAGGGAAGATCCCAAGGCTTCCGGATTTTTGCGACTTCATCAACTTTTCAGGATGATTCTCGCGTCCACTACGCTCAACCCGTTCTCGTGGACGACGACCGGGTTCAGGTCCATCTCCTGGATCGCCGGGTAGGATTCGATCACCTCGGAGCAGTTCAGCAGGAGCTTCCTCAGGGCCTTCTCGTCGCAGGGCGGTCTCCCCCGGGCCCCACGGAGGACGGGATAGGCCTTGATCTCCCGGATCATCTTCTTCGCGGCCGTGGGTGAGATGGGGAGCACGCGGAACGAGACGTCCCGGAGGATCTCCACCAGGACGCCGCCCAGGCCGAACATGATGATCGGCCCGAACTGGTCGTCCTCCTTGGTGCCGACGATGACCTCTACGCCGTCCCCGGCCATGGGCGAGACGAGCACCCCGCGGATGTCCGTATCGGGCCCGGCGTGGGCCCTCGCCTTTTCCATGATCCGGTCGTAGCCGCTTCTAACCTCTTCCTCGCCCTC
>JAIPEI010000154.1 GCA_021737245.1 Deltaproteobacteria bacterium
ACTGGACCATCCAGCTGGAGCACGCGGAGCGGCTCGGGCACGGCAGCCGCACCTATGAGATGATCACGATTTAGGGGCCCCGGGCGACGGCCGCTCATCGACGGCCCGGCCGCGGCCCTGTGAACACGAACCGGAAACGCGAAGACGGGAAACGAGCCACGTTATGATTCACGTCGAAGGACTGACCAAGTTCTACGGGCTGAAGCCGGCCGTTCGGGACATCTCCCTGGACATCGAACGGGGAAAGATCGTCGGGCTTCTGGGGCCGAACGGGGCCGGCAAGACCACGATCCTGCGCATCCTCACCTGCTTCATGCAGCCCACGGCGGGCAGCGTGACCGTGGACGGCCTCGACTGCCGCACCCAGTCCCTCGAGGTGAGGAAGCGGATCGGGTTCCTTCCGGAGACGGTCCCGCTCTACACCGACCTGAGCGTGCAGGCTTTTCTGGGCTTTGCCGGCAAGATCAAAGGCCTGAACGGGACCGACCTGAAACGGGAGGTGGATCGGGTCGTCGCCGACTGCGGGCTTCAGGCCCACCGGAAGCGGTTGATCAAGCATCTGTCCAAGGGCCTCAAGCAGCGCGTCGGGCTGGCCCAGGCCCTGATCAAGGACCCGCCCCTGCTCATCCTGGACGAGCCGACCACCGGCCTGGACCCGGCCCAGATCATCGAGGTCCGGAACCTGATCCGCGAGCTCGGCGGAGAGAGAACCGTTCTGCTCAGCACGCACATCCTGCCCGAGGTCGACCAGATCTGCGAACGCGTGATCATCGTCCACAACGGGCGGGTTCGCAAGGAGGACACACCCGGCAACCTGGCGCGGGACATCCAGCAGGGTCTGCGCACCATCCTGTCGGTGGACGGCCCCGAGGAGGAGGTCCTCCGGAGCCTCTCCGGACTGGCGGGGGTCACCGGCGCCCAGCCCACGGGCCGGCCGGGAGAGATCGTGGTGACCAGCGCGGGGGACGAGGCCGTACGCCCGTTGATGGCCCGGACCGTCGTGGAATCCGGGTGGGGTCTTCGGGAAATGCGCTCGAGCGAGCTGAGCCTCGAGGAGGTGTTCGTCCACCTGGTCACCGAGGAAACGGAGCAACAAGGAGAGAGCGGATCATGAGCGGCATCATCGGGGTGTTTCGAAAAGAGATCACCGTCACCTTCTCCTCGCCCATCTTCTATGCGGCAGGGTTCATTTTTCTTCTGATCTCCGGGTACTTCTTTTACAGCGGCACGGCCTACTTCAGCCTGCTGAGCTTCCAGGCCGCGCAGAATCCATTCCTGTCCGAAAGCCTGAACCTGACGGACATGGTGATCAAGCCCTTCTTCGGAGACCTGGCCGTCATCCTCCTGCTCATGCTGCCGCTGCTGACCATGCGGCTCTACGCCGAGGAGAAGCGGTCCGGAACCATCGAGCTCCTGTTCACCTACCCCGTCTCGGACGGCGCGGTCCTGGCGGGCAAGTTCGCCGCCACCGGGGTGGTTCTCCTGGTCATGCTGGCCGGGACCGTGCCCTACATGATCATTCTGGAGAGCATGGCCGACCTGGAGTGGGGCATCGTGGCCTCCGGCTACCTGGGCGTGATTCTCATGGGCGCGAGCTTCATTTCGCTCGGCATCTTCACGTCCTCGCTCACGGAGAACCAGATCGTGGCCGCGGTGATCAGCTTCGGCGCCCTTCTCCTGTTCTGGGCCGTGGGCTGGGCCAAGTCGCTGGTGGGGCCGGGCCTGGGAGCCGTGCTGGAGCATCTTGCCATCATCGACCACTTGAACGCCTTTACCCAGGGGCTCATCGACACCCGGCACATCGTGTACTACGGCCTGTTCATCCTGTTCTGGCTTTTCCTGACGCACCGTTTCCTGAACTCCAGGTTCTGGCGGGGGTGATGGGAAGACCGGACGTCCTTGCCGGTCCTGCACCCGATGATTCGTTTTCAATACCGACCCAAGAGGAAAGCATGCGAGGAAGAAACTCATCCATAGGACTTCGACTGAAGAGCTCCTCCAACATGTCGGCCGCGATCCTGCTGGTGCTCGCCCTGGCCGTTGTGATCACGCTGCTCTCGGAGCGCCACTATCTTCGATGGGACCTCACGGCCTCCGGCGAGCATACCCTCTCGGAAAAGTCCCTCCAGGTCCTCGAGACCATCGACGAACCCGTGCACATCAAGGCGTTTTCCCGGGAAGGCCACCCCGACGCGGCCGAGGTCGAGCGCCTTCTAGGCGCCTACCACTATGCCTCGCCGAAGATCACCTACGAGCTCATCGACCCGGACCGCAACCCGGCCGTAACCCGGCAGTACAACATCCGGAGCCTGAACACCATGGTCCTCGAGGGATACGGGAGGACCCAGACCGTAAAGCTCGTGGACGAGGAGCAGATCACAAACGGCCTGATCCGGCTTTCCAAGAGTGAAAGCCGTGTCTGCTACTGGGTGAGCGGACACGGGGAGCGGCCTTTCAAGGGAGGCGAACCGGGCGATCTCTCCAGCCTGCAGGAGGATCTGAGCGATGAGAACTACCGGTTCGAGGAGCTCTACCTGATGAAGCGGGACATCCCCGAGGACGCCACCGTGGTCGTGGTGGCGGCCCCGGAAAAGCCCCTCTTCCCCGAGGAGGTGGACAGCCTTCGAGCCTACCTCGAGGGCGGGGGCAGCCTGGTGATCTTCCTGGAGCCGTTTATGGACGGCGGTCTTCGGTCCTTTCTGGCGGACTACGGGATCCGCACCTCCGAGGACGTGATCGTGGACAAGATGAGCCGGGTCATGGGAGGGGACTACCTCCTCCCCATGGTGGCCGAGTACGGGTCCCACGAGATCACCAGAGATTTCCGGCTCACCTCCTTTTTCGAGCTGGCGCGCTCCGTCGAGGCTTCCGAGGAGACCGGTCCGAACATCGAGACCACACCGCTGGCCATGACCTCACCGGAATCCTGGGCCGAGACGGACCTGGAGGCCCTGGACCGGGGCCAGGTCTCCTTTGACCCGGAGGAGGATCGGAAGGGCCCCCTCTCCCTCGCCGCCATCTCGGAGATCCGCCCCCCGCTGAAAAAGGCCGGGGAGGAAGGGGAAGAAGACGCACCGGCACCCGGCGACCCGAGCGGAGCGGGCAAGCTGGTGGTCTTCGGAGACGCGGATTTTGCCAGCAACAAGTACTTTCACACGTCCGGAAACGCCGATTTCATCTTGAACACCCTGAACTACCTGGCGGGACGCGAGGATCTCATCACCATCCAGAAGAAGCACCGGGATGTGGACGCCCTGATGCTGAACCGGGAGCAGGGCCTGCTCGTCTTCTGGATCCCGGTGGTCGCCATCCCCTTGTGCGTCCTGATCCTTGGAACCGTGGTGTTCTTCCGGAGGAGATCCCGTTGAAGTATCGCTCCACCATCGTCTACCTGGTCATCGCACTGCTCCTCGGCGGGCTGTATCTCTGGGACGTCCGCAGTGAGAAGGAGGAAAAGGCCCGGGAGGAGGAAGCCAGGGTCCTGTTTCCCGAGGCGGTCTCCGGGAAGCTGGAACGGATCGAGCTGACCCGCGGGAACGAGACCATCGTTGTCCAACGGATCGCCGAGGATGCCAGTGAAGACTCCTGGACCATCACCTCTCCCGTGGAGACGGCGGCGGACGATTTCAGCGTGAACCGGATCACGAGCCTCCTCCCCCACCTCAAGCACACCCGGATCGTCGAACGGGAGGCAAAGGATCCGGCCTCCTTCGGCCTGGAGAATCCCGCCCTCACCCTCGCCTGGAAGACGGAGGAGCAGCAAGGGGCCCTATCCGTGGGAGACGAAAGCCCCGTCGACAAGGACTTCTACGCCATGAAGGGAAAGGACGGCCTTGTCTTTCTTCTCGCCGCCGGGGACAAGGAGGTGCTCGACAAATCGCTTTACGACCTGCGCGACAAGCAGCTCTTCACCCTGCCCTCGGGCGGCATCACACGGCTCGAGCTCGAACGCCCTTCCGGCTCCTGGGCGTTTGTCAAGTCCGGGGAAACCACCTGGGCGATGGAGAGCGAGCCCGATTTTCCGCTGGACTCGGAGCAGGTCAACACGGTTGTGCGCCGTCTCACGTGGGAAGAGGCCGCATCCTTCGAGCGGGAGCAGGCGGACGCGCTGGAGCCCTACGGCCTGGACCGCCCCGCCCACCGCATCGTCCTTTCCGACGGGGACACCACCGAGGAGCTTCTCGTGGGAGACCCGGCGGGTGCGGAGGGAGAGGCCCGGCGATACGCCCGACTGGCGTCGAGGCCTCAGGTCCTGACCGTTGATGAGAGCCTGCTGGAGGAGCTTCCCGCCTCCCTGGAGGAGCTCCGCAGGGAGCCCCGCAAAGACGAAACGCCGCAGACGGGGGAATAGTTCGCCATGGATTTCAAGCTGCTTGTCACGGTTTTCGGGACGGTGTTCGCCGCCGAGATCGCGGACAAGACCCAGATCGCCACCCTGCTCTACGCCACCAACGCACCGCAGAGCCGTCTCACGGTTTTCCTCGGATCCGCCCTGGCCCTGGCGCTCGCCTCGGGTATCGCGGTCCTGGCCGGCTCCGCGCTGTCCCATTGGATCCATCCCAGAACCATGTCCTACCTGGCCGGCGCCGCGTTCATCGCCGTCGGGGTATGGACGATCGTTCGAGGGGTGTAGTCCCGGGAGGAACCGACGTCATGAAGGAGCACAGGGAGAAGGGCTTCTCGAGCAAGCACCCGCCGGAGCGCAAGCTCAACCCCGAGGCGGCCGGTGAGGTGAAGCGCCGCGCGAAAGAAGGGGAGATCGCCTGCGCTGCGGCCTTTGCCGCGGCCAGGGAGATCGGGGTCTCTCCGGAGGAGATCGGGTTCACTGCGGATCGCCTGGAGCTGCCCATCATCCGCTGCCAGCTCGGCCTGCACGGCTGGGGACCCCAGCGGAAGCGGGTGCAGCCGGCGGAGAACGTTCCCGAACCGCTGGAGACGGCCATCCGCTCCCGCCTGGAGAACGGAAGACTTCCCTGCCGGTCCGCGTGGGATATCGCCAAGGATCTGGAACTGGGCAAAATGGAGGTCGCCTCGGCGTGCGAGGCCCTGCAAATCAAGATCAGCAACTGCCAGCTGGGAGCGTTCTGAAGATCTCCCGGGCCGCGACCAGGCGCATGATCTGGTTGGTTCCCGTATAGATCTGGATCAGCTTGGCGTCCCGCATCATCCGCTCCACGGGGAAATCCTTCATGTAGCCATAGCCCCCCATCACCTGGACGGCATCCGTGGTGACCCTCATGGCGGTGTCCGAGGCGGTGAACTTGGCCATGGCACAGTACTTGCGCGCCTGGTGCCCCTTCTCCCGGTCCAGAAAGCGGGCGGCCTGGCAGGTGAGCAGGCGGGCCGCCTCGGTGGCCGCCACCATGTCCGCCAGCATGAACTGAATCGCCTGCTGCCGCGCGATGGGACGGCCGAACTGGACGCGCTCCCCGGCGTATTTCACGGCCTCGTCAATGGCGCCCTGGGCCAGGCCCACGGCTTGAGCCGCAGCGAACAGACGGCTCGTGTCCAGGGCCGCCATCATGTTGGCCATGCCGTCCCCTTCCCTGCCGATCCGGTTCCCCGCTGGAACGGCCATATCCTCGAAGATCAGCTCGGAGTTGATGGATCCGCGCATCCCCATCTTGTTCTCATTCTTGCCGTACGACAGTCCGGGGGTCCCCTTTTCCACCACGAAGGCCGAGATCCCGCGGCCTCCTTTGTCCGGATCCGTGTAGGCATAGACGGTGATCAGGTCCGCCACCCCTCCGTTGGTGATGAAGCACTTTCGACCGTTCAACACGTACTGCTCGCCCTTCCGGAGGGCGCGGGTCTTCATGGAGAGGACATCCGAGCCCGCCCCCGGCTCGGTGGCGGCAAAGGCGGCGAGCTTTCCGCGGGCGAGGCCCGGCAGGTGGTCCTCCTTGAGCTCCTCGGAACCGCCGCAGAGGATGGGAAGCATGCCGTCGGCCTGGGCGATAAGCAGCAGGGCCGAGGAGGCGCACGCCCTGGCGATCTCCTCGAGAATCAAGCAGAAACAGAGGTAGTTCACCCCAACCCCTCCGTAGCGCTCCGGCAAAAGGGGGGTGAGGATGCCGTTCTCCGTGAACACCCTGACCGTATCCCAGGGGAACTCCTGCTTTTCGTCGATCTCGGCCGCTCTGGGCCGGATGACGTCGTGGACGATCTCCTTCACGGTGGAAAGCATCATTTGTTGTTCCCGGTCGAGCTCGATCATACCATCCTCCCCGGCGGCAGGGTTCATGAAGCAAGATCCGGTACAGGCGTCGAACGTTTCAAAAATACCAAAAGCGGGTCTCCGGGCTCAAGGTCATTCTTGGACGCCCTACGTCCCGGGCTCACCCTCCAGCAGGCCCCCGACCCAGACGAGGACCGGCTGCAGCCGATCCGCCGCCAGATCCCGGGCCTCGGAGAGACGAACCCACCGGTACTCGTGATGCTCGGGTCGTCCGAGCTCCGGATTCACGGAGAACCGGACATCGGTCTCATCGGTCTCCGCAATGGTGTATTGGGCGAGCTTTCGCCCGCCGCTGTAAGGGGGCGTCGCCTTCCAGACCTTCCCCCACCGGAACTCCAGCCGGGTGATGCCCGCCTCCTCGGCCGTCTCGCGCCGGGCCGTCTCGAGCGGATCCTCATCCTCCTCTACGAGCCCCTTGGGGAAATCCCAGTCCCGATAGGCGCGCAGGAGCAGAAGGCGCCATTCGCCCCCTTCCCGTCGAACCACGACAACGCCGGCCGAGCGGATCGGTTCCTTTTTCCCTCCCACGGGCCATCCCCCTTTCCCGTTATCCTGCACGGAAACGAACGGGCGATCAACCCCCCTTGATTCCCCTGCCATCCCGGGGTATAAACGGACCATGAAAGAGGGGAGACGACCGTACCTGATCGAGCTCATCTGCGCCCTGGCGGACAACGGCGTGGCATTCATCATCTGCGGGGGCATGGCTGCGGTCTACCACGGTGTGGAACGGATGACCATGGACCTCGACATCTCCCTGGATATGGTCCCCGGGAATGTGCGCCGCTTCCTGGAGACCGTCCGCGACCTCGGGCTGGTGCCCCGTGCGCCGGTCCCGGCCGATTCCCTCCTGGATCCGGAGACCCTGAACCGTTTTGTCAAAGAGAAGAATGCCAGGGTCTTCACCTTCTGGGACCCGGAGTCGCCATACCGCCAGATCGATGTCTTTCTGACCGGAGATCAGGCCTACTCGCTCCTCGAGGACCACACCGTCCCGGCAAAGGTGGACGGTCGAACGGTCCGGGTCCTGTCCGTGGAGAAGCTCCTGGAGATGAAGACCCGGATTCCAAGCCCCAGGGACAAGGATCGACATGATATCGAAGCCCTCAGGAAGGTAATGGGAAATCTCTCATGACCTCGACCCGGAAACGCATCACCCGTTTCGAGCTCTCAGCAGCCTCTTTCGACGGAAGCACCGAGTTCGTCTCCCTCACCTTCACCCAGAAGCTGATCTGGCTGTCCGAGGCGGCCGCCAGCGTGTTCATCCTGGCCCGGTGCAACCCGGAGGCAGGGTGCAACGGGTTTTTCGACCCCGAGCCCTCAGAGGCCGATCCCCCCGGCTGAGCCGGTCCGAGCCCGGTCCGGTCCGTCCCTCTCCCTGAGAAAAGCGGAGATCCCGGTTCGCCATGAAACCCTTTCACATCAGAGCCGTGCTGTTCGATTTCGACGGCACCCTCAGTCATCCCGGATCCCTGGACTTCGAGAGCATCAAGGCGGAGCTCGGATGCCCCCGGGACCAGCCCGTGCTGGAGTTCATCCAGGCGCTCCCCGATGCGGATGAGCGCAGGCGGGCCCGGGCGCGTCTGGATGCCTTCGAGCGCGACGGCGCCGAAGGCTCCCGCGCCAACGCAGGAGCCGAGAAAGCCATAAGGCGTCTGAAACGCCGGGGAATCCGGATCGGCCTCATCACCCGCAACAGCCTCGCCTCTATCGAGCGGGCCCTGGAGAACTTCAACCACCTCTCCACGACGGATTTCGATGTACTGCTCACGCGCGACGACCCCGTGGCCCCCAAACCGGACCCGGAGGGCATTCTGCTCGCCGCCGAAGTCCTCGGCGTGGATGTCGCCGAGACGGCCGTGGTC
>JAIPEI010000155.1 GCA_021737245.1 Deltaproteobacteria bacterium
CGAAGCGGCCGCTGGTCTTCGCCGGCGGGGGCGTGATTCTCTCCCGAGCGTCCGAACAGCTCACCCGGTTCGTGGAGACCATCCACGCCCCGGTGGCGACCACCCTCATGGGGCTCGGGGCATTTCCGGCGAGGGACCCCCGGTGGCTGGGCATGATCGGCATGCACGGAACCTACCGGGCCAACATGTCCACGGCCGAGTGCGACCTCATGGTGGCGATCGGCGTGCGGTTCGACGATCGCGTGACCGGAAGGACCGACGCGTTCGCGCCCAACGCCAGGATCGTTCACATCGACATCGATCCCACCTCCATTCGGAAGAACATCCCCGTGGCCGTGCCCATTGTCGGGGACTGCCGGAAGACCCTCGAGGGGCTGCTCGGGCTCCTGGAACAGGAGGATCTGGGCGATCTGGAGGAAAAGCGGAGACCCTGGCTGGATCAGATCGAGGAGTGGAAGGCCTCGAAGCGGCTCTCCTACGACCAGAAGGACGTGATCAAGCCCCAGTACGTGGTGGAGACCCTTCACCGGATCACCGAGGGCGATGCGGTGGTCACCACGGAGGTGGGGCAGAATCAGATGTGGGCGGCCCAGTACTATCATCTGAACGGCCCGAACTGCTTCATTACCTCCGGGGGGCTGGGGACCATGGGCTTTGGCCTGCCTGCGGCCCTGGGCGCGCAGATCGCCCGGCCGGACAAGCTGGTGGTGGACATTGCGGGGGACGGAAGCATCCAGATGAACATCCAGGAGATGGCCACGGCCGTGCAGTACAACATCCCCATCAAGGTGGTCATCCTGAACAACGGCTACCTGGGCATGGTGAGGCAGTGGCAGGAGCTGTTCTACGACCGCTGCTACTCCTGCACCGAGATGTCCCATGTGCCGGACTTTGTAAAGCTTGCCGAGGCATACGGGGCCAAGGGCTTTCGCGCAACGAGGCCCGAGGAGGTGGAGGAGGTCCTCCGGGAGGGTCTGGCTGCGGCCGGACCCGTGATCATGGACTTCGCGGTGGAGCCCGAGGAGAGCGTCTATCCCATGGTTCCGGCCGGGGCGTCCATCACCGAGATGCTGCTGGTTTAACGTCTTCAGCCTCGTAAGGACGCCGAGGCGACACGGGGAGGAAGGAAGAAGAGCGGCCGGACTCCGGGTTGGAACATGAAGGGACTGGAAGGGAAGCAAGGATGAACAGCCGAAAAGAAGAAAAACACGTGCTCAGCCTGCTGGTGCAGAACGAGCCGGGGGTCCTGTCGCGGATCTCCGGGCTCTTCAGCGGGCGGGGGTTCAACATCGAGAGCCTGGCCGTGGCCGAGACCGAGGAAGGCGGAATCAGCCGGATCACCCTGATGACCAAGGGCGACCAGGCGATAATGGAGCAGATCAAGAAGCAGCTGAACAAGATCATCAACGTGCTCAAGGTCATCGATTTCGAGGACACGCCGTGTGTTCGCCGTGAGATGGCCCTGGTGAAGGTGCGGGCCAAACCCGAGCACCGGTCCGAGATCCACCGGATGGTGGAGATCTTCCGGTGCCGGGTGGTGGATGTGAGCCGGGACTTCTACACCATCGAGGTCACCGGGAAGGAGGCCAAGATCGAGGCGTTTCTGGATCTGATCCGGCCCCGCGGGGTCAAGGAGGTGGCCCGGACCGGGGTGATCGCCCTGGCAAGGGAGAAGCGATAAAGATAGAGGAAAGAGGTGAGATAAAGAGAGGAAAGAGGTAAGAGGAAAGAGGAAAGAGGAAAGGAAAATCAAGGGCTAGGAAATAAAGATAGAGGGGAGAGGTGAGAGGGGAGAGAAGAGAGAGGAAAGGAAAAGCAAGATCCAAAAAATAATCGAGTCAATAAGAGAAGGAGAGCATGATGGCGGAGATCGATTTTGGAGGCGTGAAGGAGAACGTGGTGACGGCCGATGAGTTTTCCCTGAACAAGGCCAGGGAGGTTCTGAAGGACGAGACCGTGGCCGTGCTCGGGTATGGCGTGCAGGGACCGGGCCAGGCCCTGAACATGCGGGACAACGGGGTCCGGGTGATCGTGGGCCAGCGTCAGGGAGGCGACTCGTGGGATCGGGCCGTGCAGGACGGCTTTGTGCCGGGCGAAACCCTGTTCTCCATCGAGGAGGCGGCCGAGAAGGGGACCATCCTGCAGTTTCTCGTGTCCGACGCCGGCCAGGTGGCCTGCTGGCCGCAGGTGAAGGCCGGGCTTGCAAAGGGGGACGCGCTCTACTTCAGCCACGGGTTCGCGATCACCTACCGGGACCGGACCGGCGTGGTCCCGCCGGACGATGTGGACGTGATCCTGGTGGCTCCCAAGGGTTCGGGGCGGACGGTGCGGTCCAACTTCCTGGACGGCAGCGGCATCAATGCCAGCTACGCCGTGTTTCAGGACGCCACGGGCCGCGCCGAGAAGCGCGCCCTGGCCACGGGGATCGCCATCGGATCGGGGTATCTCTTCCCGACCACGTTCGAGAAGGAGGTGTTCAGCGACCTGGTGGGGGAACGGGGGGTGCTCATGGGCGCGCTGGCCGGCGTGATGGAGGCCCAGTACGACCTGCTCCGGCGAAAAGGGCACAGCCCCAGCGAGGCCTTCAACGAGACCGTTGAGGAGCTCACCCAGAGCCTCATCCGTTTGGTCGCCGAGAACGGCATGGACTGGATGTACGCCAACACCAGCACCACGGCCCAGCGGGGGGCCCTGGACTGGCGGCACCGGTTCCGGGAGGCCGTGGCTCCGGTCTTCGAGGATCTGTACGACAGCGTGGCTTCGGGGGAAGAGACCCGGATCGTGCTCGAGGCGAACAGCGCCCCGGACTACAGGCAGCGGCTCGGCAGGGAGCTGGAGGAGATCCACAGCTCGGAGATGTGGCGGACCGGCGCGGCCGTGAGAAAGCTCCGGCCCGAGAACCGGGGATAGAAAAACCGCAGGTGTCGAGGGATCTCCTTGAAGAAGATCAGTCCCCGGCATCCGGGGACCGGTCCGAGAAGATCGCGCCCGTTCCGGCCGAGGTCACCTGCCGGGCATACCGGTAGAGATACCCTTCGCTCACCCGGTAAGGCGGCCGCTGCCAAAGGGCGAGCCGCTCCCGGATCTCCTCGTCCGTGAGCCGGACCGTGAGGCTGCGTTGGGGAATGTCGATCTCGATGTGATCCCCTTCCCGGAGGGCGGCAATGACGCCGCCCTCCTGAGCCTCGGGCGACACGTGGCCGATGGCCGCCCCCCGCGTTCCTCCGGAGAACCGGCCGTCCGTGATCAGGGCCACCTCCCGGTCCAGGCCGACGCCGGCAAGGGCCGAGGTGGGAGAGAGCATCTCCCGCATGCCGGGACCGCCCTTTGGGCCCTCGTACCGGATCACCACCACGTCCCCCTTCCGGATGTGTCCGCCCAGAATGGCCTCCATAGCCTGCTCCTCGCCGTCGAACACCCTTGCGGGACCGGAGTGAACGAGCATGGCCGGATCCACGGCCGATTTCTTCACCACCGCGCCGTCCGGGGCCAGGTTGCCGTACAGCACGGCGAGCCCCCCGTCCTCCGAGTAGGGACGGTCCAGGGGGCGGATGACCTCGCCGTCGGCGGCTCGGGCGGAGCGGGCGATCTCGCCGATGGTCAGGCCGCTCACGGTGGGCGAATTCAGAGACAGGAGGCCTTCCCTTCGACTGAGCTCGCCGAGCACGGCCGGGATGCCTCCGGCCTGATCCAGATCCTCGAGGTGGTGCGGCCCGGCCGGGGCGATCCGGCAGAGGTTGGGGGTCTGCCGGCTGATCTCGTTGAACAGGTCGAGGGGGAGGCGCCGGCCCGCCTCCGCGGCAATGGCCGGGAGGTGGAGGACCGTGTTGGTGGAGCTCCCCAGGGCCATCTCGGCGCAGATGGTGTTGCGAAACGCCGCTTCCGTGGCAAGGCTCCGTGGCCGGATGTCCCCTTCCGCCAGGGACAGGATCCGCATGCCGGCCTCCTTGGCCAGCCGGCGCCGGGCGGCCGAGACCGCCGGGACGGTGCCGTTCCCGGGCAGGGCCAGGCCGAGCACCTCTGCGAGGCAGTTCATGGAGTTGGCCGTGAACATGCCGGAGCAGGAGCCCGCTCCGGGGCAGGCGCAGTCCTCCAGCTCCTGGAGTGCCTCCTCGCTCATGGCGCCCCGGTGATGGGCACCCACCGCTTCGAACACGGTGATCAGGTCCACGGCTCGCCCGCCCACGCAGCCGGCGAGCATGGGACCGCCGCTCAGGAAGATCGCCGGGATGTCGAGACGGAGCATGGCCATGAGCATGCCGGGGACGATCTTGTCGCAGTTTCCGACGAGCACCAGGCCGTCAAAAGGGTAGGCCCGTCCCATGAGCTCCACACTGTCCGCGATGAGCTCCCTGGAGGCGAGGGAGTATCGCATGCCTTCGTGCCCCATGGCGATGCCGTCGCACACACCGATGGTGGAGAAGCCCAGAGGCGTTCCCCCGCCCAGGCGAACGCCCGCCTTCACCGATTCGACCAGATCGTTCAGGTGGAGGTGTCCGGGAATCAGGTCGTTCCCCGAGTTGGCGATCCCGATGATGGGACGTTCGATCTCGGCCTGGGTGAGCCCCATGGCCTTGAACAGGGATCGGTGGGGGGCCCGTTCCGGCCCCTTCTTCATGGCATCGGATCGCATGGCTGTATCCTCCGGGTTCCTTGGAGCATCCCGCCTTTCGCATTGACGTAATGCTTGAATCGGAATTGTTTTCCTTACCTCTTGCCTCTTGTCTCTTTCCTCTGTCAGTAATCCATGCCGCCCCTGGCGATTGGATACCGCCTTCCGTACCCGAAGGCCTTGCTGGTCACCTTCAAGCCCGGCGGGGCCTGGCGGCGCTTGTACTCGTTGAGGTTCAGGCGCCGGAACACATCGGCCACCACAGCCGGATCGAACCCCCGGGCGGAGATCTCCTCCTGGGAAAGGGTTCCCTCCACCGCGTCTTCCAGGATCCGGTCCAGGATCTCGTATGGGGGGAGCGTGTCCTGGTCGGTCTGGTTGGGCCGGAGCTCCGCGGACGGCGGCCTCGTGATGATGCGCTCGGGGATGAGCGGCTCCTCCCGGTTGATCAGGCGTGCGATCCGGTAGCACAGGGTCTTGGGAACGTCGGAGATCACGGCCAGCCCCCCGCTCATGTCTCCGTACAGGGTGCAGTACCCCATGGCCAGCTCGGACTTGTTTCCCGTCGAGAGCAGCAGTGCGCCCAGCTTGTTGGAGAGCGCCATCAGGAGGGTCCCGCGGATCCGCGCCTGGATGTTCTCCTCGGTCTCGTCCTCCTCCATGCCCTGAAAGACAGGGGCGAGGACCTCTTTGAAGCGATGAAACACGTCCTGTATCGGGATCTCCTCGAAACGGATGCCGAGGTTCAGGGCCAGCCGCCGGGCGTCCTCACGGCTCATGTCCGACGTGAACCCGGAGGGCATGGAGACCCCGATCACGCTTTCGGGGCCCAGGGCTTTGGCGGCGATGACCGCCACCAGGGCGCTGTCGACGCCTCCGCTCAATCCGACCAGGACCTGCCTGAAGCCGCACTTGCGCGTGTAGTCCCGGGTGCCCATGACCAGACCCTTGAGCACGGATTCGACCCGGTCCAGCCAGGGCCCGGAAACGGGGGTTGCGTCCTCTTCCGTGTCCCAGTAAAGGACGGTCTCCTCGAACTCCGGGGCTGCGTGCACGAGGCGGCCCCGCCGGTCCGCGACCATGCTGGATCCGTCGAAAAGAAGATCGTCATTGCCGCCCGTCTGGTTGCAGTAAACAATGGGAGTTTCGTAACGGGCTGAAAGCCGCTTCAGGATGTCGGACCGGAGGGCGGGCTTTCCCTGCGTGTAGGGGGAGGCCGAGATGTTCACCAGGAGATCCATCCCCCGGCATGCCAGGTCGTCTACGGGATGAACGTCGTAGAGCGGCATGGGAATACCGGCGATGTCTCCGACGTTCCAGATGTCCTCGCACACGGTGACGCCCACCCTGAGGCCTTTCATCTCGAAACGGAGGCTTTGGGGTGCGGGTTCGAAGTAGCGTGCCTCGTCGAAGACGTCATAGGTCGGCAGAAGGCGCTTGCCTCCGCGTTCCAGCACCCGTCCCTCACCCAGGAGGGCCGCGCCGTTGATCAGCCGGTTCCTGCTCCGGCCCGGCTCCACGAACCCGCAGAGCACATGGATGCCTCGAATCTCCCGTGCGAACCTTTCCAGGGCGTTCAGGCTTTCCCGGACAAAGGCGGGCTTCTCGAGGAGGTCCCTGGGCGGGTATCCGATCAGGCTCAGCTCGGGAAAGACCACGAGGGAGCATCCCCTGGCCCGAGCCTCCACAACCCGGCTGCGCAGCAAGGCCGTGTTGTGCTCGAAGTGCCCGATGATCGGATTGGTCTGGCAGAGCGCGATCTTCATGGGCTGTCACCACGGTTGGGGCGGGTCGGGCCCCGAGTACGGCCGGCGCAGGGTTCAGAGCGCCGCGCCGGCCGCCTTGTTGATGGCCTCGATCAGGACCGGCAGTTGTTCGTCCATCCGGATCCGGATCGGAATGGTCAGGGCACGGGAGAGAATCTCCGCCGTCCTTGGAAGAGCCGCCGGTTCGTAGCCGCATCGGGGGGTCCCGTCGGGCGACCGGAACGGCCATCCGCCGGCCAGCGGAGTTCTGGCCTCGAGGAGGTGCTCCCACTGCTCGTAGTAATGCCAGAGATTGTCATGCCAGTATACCGCCCCGGCGCCTTGATCCGCCAGCACCCGGTTGAACGCCTGCGCCTGCTCGGCGGTGGGGAGAAAGAAGATGAGGAAGGTTGCACTGTCCCCGGCCGGGTCCGGCAGGTCCCGGAAGGTGATCCCGTCGTGCTTCTCGAGAGCTTCTTTCAGGATACGCTTGTTTTCCCGCTGTCCGGGGAGGATGACCGGATCCAGCTTTCGGAGCTGGGCCAGGCCCAGCGCGCCCTGGAGCTCCATCATCCGGTAGTTGAACCCGATGAAGCGGCGCTTCTCGAGGCCCCTGCCCACCGAAGGGTCGTGGTCGTGTCCGTGATCGTGGTACTCGGAGGCGCGGAGATAGAGCTCCTCGTCATCGGTGATCACCATACCCCCTTCGCCGGTGGTGACAGTCTTCACGGAGTCGAAGGAGAACGTCCCCAGGGCCCCGAAGGAGCCGAGTGCCCGCTGCCCGAAACGCCCTCCGCAGGACTGTGCCGTGTCCTCGATCACGGGGACACCATGGCGGCCGGCGGCCGAGACGATCTCCTCCACGCGTGCCTGGGCGCCGCACATGTGAACGGGGATCACGGCGCGCGTGCGCGGGGTGATCCTCGCTTCCAGGTCGTCCGGGTCGAGGCAGAGGGTCTCGTCGATCTCAGCGAACACGGGCACGGCCCCGGCCTCGAGAATGGCCTCCCATGTGGCCACGAACGTGAACCCCTGGGTGATCACCTCATCGCCCGGACCCACGCCGAGCGCCGCCAGGGCCACATGGAGCGCGGCCGTGCCCGAGGAGACGGCGAGGGCGTGCCGGACGCCGCAGTACCGGGCGAACTCCTTTTCGAACGTTTCGACCTTGTAGACGCCCTCTCGCTGGGCGTCGAACTCGTAGCGGAAGAGCACCTTTCTGGACAGCACGTCCAGGATCTCCCGCCGCTCCTCCTCACCGATGATCTCGTGTCCGGGCATATCGGCTCCTCGTCTCGTCGGGTTTCTGACCGGCCCTCCCCCTCGCCGGAAGCAGGCTGTGTACAGGCCTGAAACCTAGCGCAAACCGGGATCATGAATCAAGTGGGAAAAGGAAGCGTCATGGATCTAACCCATGTCAAAGGGGTGACGTATTGGCGGGGTCAGAGGTTCCCGATTCGCACGGCCCGTCGGTCGGACCAGCGCACTCCGGTCTCTTTCGCCGGTCTGTTCAGGCATGGAATGTGCAAATCCAGAGCCTGCAACCCTTTCTCGCATCACATCGCTTTGGGTACTGGAAAGCCATGTTCAACAAGTCGGATCTGCCTGCACCGTCGAATTACTTGCTGAAACCCGGGTACATCTACCTGCCCACGGAGCCCACCGTGGTGTCGTCCGGCCTGGGTTCCTGCGTCTCCGTGATCTT